>PLLR01000031.1 GCA_003141335.1 Methanoregula sp.
TGCGATCATACGGGGTTCAGAAAAGAGCATCGGAACCTGTTGGAATCACGTGGATTTTGTGCTGGCACTCAACAAGGAAACGGTGGAGCGGCACCAGGACAAATGTACCAATGAAACGGTGATGATATCCAATGCGGACCTGGTGAAATCCGCTGGTCAGGGTATTCCGGTGAATGCGATTCTTTCTGCCGAACACGCTCCTGAGATCATGGGGAACTCGGCAATTATCGGGGCTTTTGCAAAAGCAGCAGGTATTGAATGGGATATTGTTACAGCCGTGTTTCATGCCCATATTCCCAAAGCAGTTGACCTTAACCTGAAGGTGGCAAAGAGGGCATATGATCAGGTGGAGAAGGTACACCCGGTCAGCAAAGGTGCAAAACCGCCCCGCACCCTCCTTACCGGGAATGAAGCGATCGGGCTGGGGTTGGTAAAAGGAGGGCTTGATGCCTATGTCTCATATCCTATGACGCCCTCATCAAGTCTTCTCCATTTCCTTGCTGACCAACAAGAGAAGTTCGGTATAATGGTTGTGCATCCTGAGAATGAGATTGCCGTAATCCTGATGGCACTCGGGTTTGCCTATGCAGGTAAACGGTCGGCAGTTGGTACGTCCGGGGGTGGGTTCTGCCTGATGACAGAAGGACTTTCCCTTGCAGGGATGGCAGAACTCCCCCTCGTGCTTGTGGTCTCCCAGCGGACCGGGCCTTCGACCGGCCTTCCTACCTATACCGGACAGTCGGATCTCCAGTTCATTCTCCATGCCGGGCAGGGGGAATACCCGCGACTGATTGTTGCCCCCGGGGATGCGCAGGAATCCCTGTTCTGGTCAGCGGTCGCAATGAATGTAGCCTGGAAATTCCAGGTCCCTGCATTCATCCTTGCCGACAAAACACTTTCTGAGGGGACATATAGTGTTGACCCTGCTGCAATTCCCGACGTCCAGAGGGCAGACTCTCCCGGATGGCCGGGGACTGCTCCCTATCTCCGTTATGCTGATACTCCCTCCGGCATCTCGCCGCTCGCGTTTCCCGGCATGAAAGACGCGGTGATTAAGGTGAACAGCTATGCGCATGATGAGGCGGGTATCACTATCGAAGAGGCAGATCGTGTGGTGCAGATGACGAAAAAACGCCTGCGTAAGGGAGAAGGGTTAACAGAGGAGATGCAGGGGTATCCCGGTGTCAACGTATCAGGTATTCCTGATGCTTCCACTGCACTGCTCTGCTGGGGATCCACAAAGGGCGTATGCAATGAGATCGCATCAATTCTCGGACTGCGGGTGATCCAGCCAATAGTACTCTCACCCTTCCCTGTGGTTCACCTTCAACATGCGGTCAGAGGAGTTATGAGGCTGATTGCAGTAGAGGAGAATGCAACCGGACAACTTGCTGCGCTTGCAGAGCGGCACGGGATTGTGCCAGACAAAAAGATCCTGCGGTATGACGGGCGTCCCTTCTCTCCTGATGACCTGGTTGAAAAGATAACGGAGATGATCCTATGACAGGACGCCAGCTCATAACCGGTACGCAGAATACCTGGTGCCCGGGTTGTGGAAATTTTTCCATCCAGCATACCCTGAAAAATGTACTTGCGGAGATGGAGCAGGAAGGAAAATCCCTTGATGATGTCGTTTTAGTGTCCGGCATCGGTTGTCATGCAAAGATCGCCGATTATTTAAATATCAACAGTTTCTACTCGCTTCATGGAAGGACGATCCCGGTTGCAACCGGGATAAAGCTTGCCAACCCAAAACTCACGGTAATCTGCTGTTCGGGAGACGGGGACTCGTATGCCGAAGGGTTAGACCACCTGATCTTTGCTGCCAAGCGCAATATTGACATCACGGTGCTCATTCATAACAACCGGGTGTACGGACTTACAACGGGGCAATATACCCCCACGTCACCGCTTGGCTTCAAAGGAAAATCCACTCCCGCAGGTACTGCAGAATATCCGTTCAACCCCATCGAGTTGATGCTTGCAAGCGGGGCTACGTATGTCGCACGGGGGTATACAAAGAAGATGGATCTCTTAAAGAAGTTGGTTTTAGAGGGCATAGCACACAAAGGGTTTGCGTTTATCGATATGCTCCAGATCTGTGCTACGTTCTTTCCCGTTGCAGACTATTATACGTCCCGGGTCTACGAATTACCCGATCATGACCGGACAGACTTTGAATCTGCATGTATAAAAGCACGGGAATGGGACTATAACAGCGATGCACGGATCGCGCTCGGCACGTTCTTTGAGCGATCTCTCCCCTGCTTTGATGACAAAATGGCTCAGCACGAGATTAATCCGGCAGACCGGATACGGGCTATACAGGAGTTCCTTTTAACGAGGACATGACCTGATACTCTTCCCCATCAATCGAGCGTGATGAATGGTGAATACAACAAAGACTCCCTGCATTTTATGGTATACCATACCGGGTATCCACCATGGTAAATGCAGGTAAACAACGGGAATTTTAAAAAAAGGTGTCATGAGTGACCGGGCTACAATCTCCTGCATTGCGCACTGCAACGATCCGGTTGCTGGTGATTCCCGTTGCAGTCTACACGGCATGGATGCTTGAGACGTTCCTGCTTGAAGGGAGCATGGATCTTTTTATGCGTTTTGACCCCACGGGAATTCTCCTGTACACACTCATAGCATGCATCATTACCGGCATGGTTATACCGCTGTTATGCATACGAAAAACCTTTATCTCAGGGGCAGTCAACATGTTCCAGATCGGATTCCGGTCATTACGGCGCACCCTCCTTGCGTGTGTCCTGACCTGCACTATCGGTTCAGTCGCAGTCATCATTTTCAATCCGTTCGGGACGGACCGGTTCGTGTTTGTAAATGCATTCCTTCTCCTGTTACCCGGCACGATCGCATCGGTCATGATCTGCTGGGTTCTCATAGGGACTCATATACAGGCTTTTGTCCGCAGTGGGGGAGCAATAATTTCCCTGTCGGTCGGGATCGTTGTGACTGCGATGCTGTTTGGCATGACAACGTTTGCTTACTTTCCCGCTATCCTGCAGCAGGATGCCTTTTTCTCATCTGTTTGTATTGGAATTGTTGCGGGACTATTTTTCTTTGCCGTTCGTGACGTATATGCAACGTCCATAGTGGTGGGGGAATGCAGTGTTTTTACCCTGGCAGATCGGATCACCCCGGTGTATTTACATAACGCTATCCCGTCTGTCTGGATTAGTGCAGGTCTCGCAGTCTGTACATTGATGGGCATCCATCTGTATCTTTCACGGAATTTTACGACTATCAGGATACCCGTACCATGATCGTGCATCAGTTTTCCTTAAGTGTCCGTTCCGGCACCATGAATTCTGCCAGCAGAGGAAAGATCGTTTCACAAATTCATTTTTGAACGGGTTTTAATCAGGCATGGTAAACGATCAGGATATACTCAGTTCCGGATGAAAGTTCCGGATGAAAGTTCTGGTTGAAAATTTTTTACCAATAAAAAATCTTATACGCCCCTGCATCGAAGCATACAATTATGATTGAGCGTTTCTGGTATGGAATTATTATCAGCCTCCTCATAATTTCTGGTGCGCTTATTGCCGGGTGTTCAGATCAGTCCCCGGCTGGTGCTACAACCACGGTACCAACAACAGCAGTGTCTGATGTAAAGTATGCTGCAGGAGATATTATTGCCCGAGCATCACCGTCAACCGATCAGATGCTTTATGTCATAATAAATTATGACCGGTCGACTGATCAATACACGCGGCAGTTGATCTACAAAAATGCTGATGGATCCTGGGGACATTTTGTCAACAACAAGTCCGAAAAGGCTGCAAGAACGCTTGTTGAAAAAGCGTATCCCGTAAAGATATCCCAGGTGAAGATCACTTCAATCGCTATCGTTACTCCGACCCCCATGACGACGGTGACGATAACTCCATCAGGTAATTCACCTGCCATATCAGGTATTTCTCCGACCCGCGGAGGAACAGATGCAACAGTCAGCGTCACAATTACCGGAAATAACTTCCAGAGCGGTGCAACGGTAAAATTAATGCGAGCTGGAGATCCGCTGATCCAGGCAACCGGTGTTACGGTCTCTTCTGCAACAAAAATTGACTGTACGTTCAAGTTTACTGGTGCGGAAGAAGGGAGTTATAACGTAATTGTGAACAATCCCGATGGACAGTCTGATACACTGGTTGGTGCATTTACGATCGGCGAATCTGCACCTCTCATTACCAGTATCACCCCCGTAAATGGAATATATAATGAGACCGTGAACCTGATAATAACCGGACAATACTTCAAGGATCCGGCAAGGGTGCACCTGTCAAAAGGGTCTGACCAGCTCGATACATTTAATGTGCACTGGATTGACGCTACAATAATTCATTGTGATCTGACAATTCCTTTTGGGACATCGACCGGTGACTGGAATATTACGGTTGTCAATATCGCAGACGATCAGTCCGTGATCTGGAATCATCCGTTCAAAGTGAACGCAACGTGATTTCCGGATCCCTTATTTTTTGCCAGTGACCCCAAAAAATTGGAATTCACCGTGTTTCAATCCCGAATTTTGTCCTCAATCCGGATCCCCGGTTTTGTCCGACACTCCCCGCCAGTCACTCTCCAAAACACCACAAACTATTAACTGTCGTGATCGAAAAAAATAAAGAATAATGGTTGAATCGGTTATATCTCCCGAAATATTAACTTACGTGGTTCTGCCATTCATGATATTCTGCGCCCGCATCTGCGATGTGAGCCTTGGCACTATCCGGGTTATCTTCATTTCCAAGGGAGTCAGGTATCTCGCTCCAATAATCGGTTTTTTTGAAGTTATCATCTGGCTCCTTGCCATAGGTCAGGTCATGAACAACCTGACAAATATCGTGGCGTATATTGCCTATGGGGCCGGGTTTGCTTCAGGTACGTACATCGGGATGATCATTGAGGAAAAAATATCTCTCGGACTTACCAGTGTCCGAATCATCACCAAAAAGGACCCGGGGGAACTTATGCAATATCTCCGGTCACATGATTATGGTGTGACAAGTATCGATGGCGAAGGTGCGACCGGCAAAGTGAAGATGGTCTTTACCATCATCAAAAGGCAGGATCTCCCCCATATCGTGGGGATCATTAAACAGTTCCACCCGAATGCCTTCTATTCCGTTGATGAAGTAAAATCCGTTGGCGAGGGCGTGTTCCCGGAAAACCGGTCGCTGAGTGCTGGTGCTTTTTCATGGATCGACTCCCTGCGCTTTTACCGGAAAGGAAAATAAGCCGGCATGGATATCCATGATGTCATTTTTGTGTCATTGTTGTAATTTTACTGGTATTTTTTTCCATTAATTTAATATATCTCCTCTTCAAATACTATCCCGGAGCATAATGGCCGGGAAAAAGATACTCTTATTCGTTGTTGCATTTGGCATATGCCTGATTGCGGGGTATATAGGGTCGTATTATACTACACCTGAAATCCCGACCTGGTACGCCAGCCTGCAAAAACCTGATCTCACTCCTCCCTCCTGGGTTTTTGCGCCGGTATGGACAGTACTCTATATTTTCATGGGGGTCTCTCTTTACTGGATCTTCCAGTCGGGTTTAAAGAACCAGGAGGCAAAATTAGGCCTGATCCTTTTTATTTTCCAGCTTGTGCTGAATGTCGGATGGTCATTTTTCTTTTTTAGTCTCCATTCAACATTCTTTAGCTTCTTAATTATCGTAATGCTCTGGGCCGTGCTGCTCTGTACCATAGTCCAGGTGTTCCGGTTCTCTATTCCGGCTGCAGCATTACTCATCCCGTATATAGGCTGGGTATCCTTTGCTGCTTACCTCAACTACGCAATTCTCATATTGAATCCTACGTATTTTGGGATTTCCGTATAGGAAAATCAATTTTTTACCCTTTCCTGACCGATCAATATCTTCTTTTTGTTCAAGGGTGACGATGACATGCGGAGTTTGTATGCCAGTTCAGCGTATTCATGTAGAAAATTTCAAGAGTTTTTCCAAACTTGATATCGAGTTGTCCCGGTTCCATGTGGTGATCGGCTCCAATGCCGCAGGAAAATCTAATTTCATTAGTATCTTCAAATTCCTGCGTGACATCGCAAAAAACGGGATCGTCAATGCGATCGCGATGCAGGGCGGGTCAGAATATCTTCAGAATACAAAGATCGGACCCTCCCGTGACCTCCAGATTAAGGTTGAGTATTTACCTGATCAAAAGGTGGAGGTATGTGAGCTGCAATGCAAAGACACACCGCGTCTCTCCCTGCAATCACACCTGTCGTCCTATGAGTTTGCGATCAGGTTCGATACCCGTGGAGACGGGTTTGTGATCACCAGGGACAGGCTTATTATCGGCTTTGATGTGATGTCCTGCGAATGTGAAGATACCCTCATTGGTGAAAAACAGAAGATCGGGCGAGGTGAGATAACGGTGACGAGTGATGGGGGTGAATTGACGTATTCGGTGGATCTCCCGGAAGGTTGTCCACTTTGCGAACAGGAAATCATACCGATCTATCTCCGTAAAAAGCACATTCCGGAAAAGACACTTCTTTTAGAAACCCCGTATGCATATCCATTGCTCCCTATCGGAAAATTCTTTGACCGCATTGCCATTTATGATATCGATCCAAAACTCTTAAAAAAAGGAGTGGCGATAACGGGAAAAAGGGATCTTGAGGAGGATGCAGGTAACCTTGCACTTGTCTTAAAAAACATTATCGAGGACCCGGAAAAAAAGCGGAAATTTTCAAACCTTTTGCGTGACGTTTTGCCGTTTGTTGAGGATTTCTCCGTTGAAAAGTTCATGGACATTTCGTTGATCCTCACCCTTCGTGAACGATATGCAGGGAATCACGTTCTCCCCGCAGCATCGCTTTCAGATGGCACGATGACAATTTTTGCCCTTATCATCGCCCTCTACTTTGAAGACAAACAGTTTATCATCATTGAAGAACCGGTAAGCCACATCCACCCGTTTTTAGTTGCCCGGGTCATTACGATGATGAAGGAGGCTTCAAAAAGCAAACAGGTTATGGTTACCACCCATAGCACCGAGGTTGTGAAACACGCCATGATTGAAGATCTCCTGCTCATCTCACGGGATACTGAAGGATTCTCTGTTGTTTCGCGCCCGGCTGACAAAAAGGAAGTGCGGACATTTTTGGAAAATGAGATCGGGATTGAAGAACTTTACGTCCAGAACCTGCTGGGATTGTGAGCATGAAAAAACGCCTTTTCATACTGGTCGAAGGTGAAGATGATGTCAGGTTTTTCGGGCGTATTATTAAACCGCTTTTTGTCGCACACTATACTTCAGTAGAGATTATCCCGTATGCAAGCATCAAACGTATGAAAGTAAATAGTTTTTTAAAAAGTATCCGGCTTATGAACAACGATTATATTTTCGTTGCGGATATCGATACAGAACATTCCGTGCATGACAAAAAACAGGTTCTCTACTCCCATTTCAGTCACATCGATGGTGGCAGTATTGTTGTGGTAATCAGGGAGATCGAAAGCTGGTACTATGCCGGCCTGTCAAGCGAATCTGCACAGTATCTGGCAGTTCCTGACCTCCCCTTAACTGATGAGCTCACCAAGGAGGATTTCAATCGTCTCATCCCCCCAAAGTATGATTCACGAATCGATTTTATGTTCGAAATCCTCAAGTACTTCTCCATCGATACGGCAGGAAAGAAAAACCATTCATTTAAGTTCTTTGTTGAACGGCATCATCTGGAAGATCCTCTCAGGCAGTACGCAAACCAATAATCTGCTCTCTTGTTCTCCATGGGGAAGGTATAGTATCGAAATAATTAATTCAAATCTCCACGCTATTTTGTACCGGTGTAAAAACATCTGGAGGTTTTTTCGTTTGATGGAAAAATATACCTGTGCTATCTGCGGACATATGTACGACCCAACAAAGGGTGAACCGCTGCAGAACATACTACCCGGTGTAGAATATGCGGACCTCCCGGAAAACTGGCAGTGTCCGGTCTGCGGCGCATCAAAGAAAAATTTCAGGAAGGAGTGATTGCTGGTTATTATGGTCTCACGAGAAATTATTCACGGGATCCACTGGGTCGGAGCGATTGATTTTGACCGGAGGATCTTTGACGAGCTGATTCCGCTCCCGAACGGTACGAGTTATAATTCGTACCTGGTCCGTGGCAGCGAGAAGACAGCACTGATAGACACCGTCGACCCCACCAAGGAGTTCGAACTGATCTCAAACCTTGTCAAACTGAATGTCGACCGCATCGATTATGTGATCGTCAACCATGCTGAACAGGACCATTCGGGGTCCCTTCCGATGATCCTGGAATTCTTCCCTGATGCCGAAGTGGTGACCAATGAGAAGTGCAAAGACCTGCTTATTGCCCTGCTCCACCTGCCGGTAAACCGGTTCCGCGTGATCAAAGACAAAGATACCCTCTCCTTAGGGGACCGCACGCTCGAATTTTTCATCACCCCGTGGACACACTGGCCTGAGACCCAGATTACCTACCTGCGTGAAGATAAAATCCTCTTCTCCTGCGATCTTTTCGGGTCGCATACAGCCACCAGCGACCTCTATGTGACAGACGAGGCAGACATCTATCGCTCCGCAAAGAGGTATTATGCCGAGATCATGATGCCATTCCGCACCAGCATCAAAGGTTATGTGGACATGGTAAAAGCACTCCCGCTTGACATGATTGCTCCCAGTCATGGGCCCATATACCGGCGCCCGCAGTTCATTCTCGATGCATACGCTGACTGGGTATCGGACACGGTTAAAAACGAGGTCGTTATCGTGTATGTATCGATGCACGGAAGCACGCAGAAAATGGTGGAGCACCTCACCGATGCGCTCATCGCACGGGGGATTTGCGTAAAACCCTTCAACCTTACCCGCACGGATATCGGGGAGCTCGCGATGGCACTCGTCGATACGGCAACGGTGGTTATTGCAACACCCACCGTGCTTTTCGGTCCCCACCCGCAGATCGTGTATGCGACCTATCTTGCAAACCTGCTTAAACCCAAAGTTCGGTTTGCAACGGTGATCGGGTCGTATGGCTGGGGAGGTAAGTCTGTCGAAGCGATTGTAAAAATGCTTGACCATGTTAAGGTAGAGGTACTTGAACCGGTCATGGTTAAGGGTCTCCCGGACGAGACTACGCTACGGGCACTCG
>PLLR01000022.1:0-554 GCA_003141335.1 Methanoregula sp.
CTGCGGCGTAGTGCTTATTGAGCGGCAGGGTTTTTCCAGCAGGGTGAAGTCTCTTGACGGGCAGCAGTGCGGGAACTGCGGGGAGAAGATCGAGATCGTGCGCCATGTCTCCTGAACCGCGATTCATTACCGACCGGATGCTGGGGACACTGAGCCGGTACCTCCGGTTCATGGGCTACAACACGGTGAGCGCGAACGGGTTTGAGGAAGGCAATGCAAAAGAGGATACCCTGCTGCTTGCCTGTGGTGAGCGGGAGGACCGTATCCTGCTCACCCGGGACACCGAGCTTGCACGGCGCGGGAAGGAGCGGGCTGTGCTGGTCAGCTCTGATGACGTGATGGAGCAGGTGCAGCAGCTTATCGATCGCGGGTTGATTGTCCGGCGGCTCGTGATGGACCGCTGTTCGCTGTGCAACACGGTGCTGCGGCAGGCGACGGTGCAGGAGATTTGTAGTGCGGAGTATGCCCCGCGGGATAAGAACGGGCTTACCTTCTGGTGGTGCGGGGAGTGCAGCAAACTCTACTGGAATGGTTCGCACGGGAAGCATATTTCA
>PLLR01000022.1:590-102119 GCA_003141335.1 Methanoregula sp.
ATGGCAGTCCACCCCATCGAGGAGCGGTATGGCACTCCGGAGATGCGTGCCGTATGGAGTGAGAAGTACCGGTTTGCCTGTGTGGTTGCAGCAGAAGTTGCGCTTGCAAAAGCTGAAGCGGCACACGGCATGATCCCGGCTGAAGCGGCAGCCGGGATTGAAGAACATGCACCGGCAGCATCCCTGGAACGGGCAAAGATAATCGAACTTGAGATCAGCCACGATATGATGGCGATTGTGAAAGCCATCTCGGAAGTCTGCGGGGATTCCGGGCGATGGGTCCATTATGGTGCAACGAGCAACGATATCCTCGATACCGCAACCGGGCTGCAGCTCCGGCAGGCACTCAACCTGATCGATGAGAAACTGCGTCTCCTCCTCAGGGTGCTCCTGAAACGATCGGAGGAGACAAAATCCCTCGTCTGCATTGGCAGGACCCACGGGCAGCACGGCGTGCCGACCACGTTCGGCCTGCGGTTTGCGATCTGGGCAAGCGAAGTCGGGCGGCACATCGAGCGCCTCGAACAACTCCGTCCCCGGGTCGTGGTGGGGCAGATGACCGGTGCTGTGGGCACGCAGGCAGCGCTCGGGCCAAAGGCAATAGACATCCAGGCAACTATGATGGAGGTGCTGGCGATCGGGTCGGTAGACGTATCCAACCAGGTGATCTCCCGCGACCGGTATGCAGAGTATTTCATGTTCTGTGCAAACGTTGCGACCACGCTGGACAAGATCGGGATCGAGATCCGCTCGCTCCAGCGGACCGAGATTGGCGAGGTGGAAGAAGCCTTCGGCACCCATCAGGTGGGTTCCTCTACCATGCCGCACAAGCGCAACCCGATCAAGTCCGAGCAGGTCTGCGGCCTTGCCCGGATCGTGCGGTCCGCGGTTGAACCGGCGCTCCAGAACAATACCCTCTGGGACGAACGCGACTTAACCAACTCCTCCTGCGAACGCGTGTTGTTCCCCGAGGCATCCATCCTCACGGATCACTGTATACGGGTGATGACAACGGTGCTTGAAGGTCTGGTGATCAACCGTGCCGCAATCCGCCGTAACCTTGCCTTCCTCCACGGCATCAACATGGCAGAGTCCGTCATGATCGAACTCACTAAAAAGGGCATGAACCGGCAGGACTCACACGAGCGGATCCGGGTGGCAAGCATGCTGGCGCTTGTCGAAGAACGCCCGCTTGCCGATGTGCTGGGAATGGATCCTGAAGTGCTGCGCCACTGTTCCAAAACCGATATTGCCGCACTCCTCAACCCGGATTCCTACACCGGTACATCGGTCCGGCAGGTAGATCGGGTCATAGAAAAACTCTCACCGCTGTGCACCTGATACAAAAAACCTTTTTTTAAAAGACTGTCCGGAAGGTTGATTCTCCGGTTGAATAGTTCCATTTTTTCTTATCACTCCACCTCACGATACAACCCCCCGGTACAGGAACAACATAGTAAAAAACCGGGTAACAAAAATCCCCCGGGGGATGATCTTTTTGCACTGCCAGACCACGAAAATAGTATATTTATAAACTCTGAAAATGAAATCAGAAAGTAGATATGGACCAGCACATAGAATTTTCTGGATATTCGATATCGTCGACAGATCTTGTCCGTTTCGTTGTCATCACCTCCCTCACCCTTTCCTGTATTCTCATCACCGCTTTTTCGCTCTCCCGCCAGGGTGAGACTATCTTCACCCAGATCTTCTATTTCCCTCTCCTCTATGCAGCATATTTTTATCCAAAAAAGGGATTCTACCTTGCCTGTACCTGTGCGATTGTATACGAGGGCCTTGCCTACCTCTTCGTGGTTCCCAGTACCAGCGGGGTAATCTATACTACGGGACAGGCACTCCTGTTCATCGGTATTACTGCCGTGGTTGCCTATTTTATCGAAAAGGTGAATACCAGCGAGGCACGCTTCCGCAGTATATTTGAAAACTCGCTGTTGGGAATTGTTCTCTTTGACCAGAACAGCTTTGCAATCCGGCTCACCAACTCCCATTTTGAGGCTATGCTTGGATACACGGATAGAGATCTCTCGCACATGACATTTGCCCAGCTCTTCTTTTTAAAAGAAGACCGGCAGAGATTCTTTGAGAACCTGGGATCCAGCCAGAAGATAACACATTTTGAGACCTGTTTTGTAACCAAGAACAATAAACCCACCTGGGTGAACCTTTCCTGGAGCCGGATCACCGGGAACCTTGTCAGCTGCTCGATCATGGATATGAATAAATACAAACTCGCCGAGCAGGAAGCTGATGAAAACTATGCCCAGTTCAGGCAGCTGACCGATGGATCTCCCACGAGCATCATGATCCTACGAAACCAGATAATCGTGTACATGAATCCGTCCTTTAAGGCATTCTCCGGCTACGAACCTGACGAGCTGCTGGACAAAGAAACGACCCCCCTTATACACCCGGAAGACCAGGACAACTTCCTGAACACCTGCCATCTCGCAGAGACCCAATCGCCACTCCCTGGCAGGTCCGAGTTCAGGATTCTTACAAAATCCGGTGAAACCCGGCTTGCGAAACTGTTTTTTACCCGGGTACTGCAGAAAGGGGCACCCGCCGTGCTCATCAACCTCATAGATATCACTGAGCAGGAGATCCTGAAAGAACGGATCCTCCAGGACAACGAACGGCGGCATAGCATCATCAGCTCGTGTGCCCACGAGCTGCGCACCCCCCTGCAACCGATCATGGGATATATCGAAATGCTCACGCAGGATCCCGAAACCTTCGGGGTCACCGAAGAGACCCGGATCATTTTAGACCGCTGCGCCAGGAGTGTTGACCGTGAGCGCGAGATTATCAACCAGATGCTCGAGCTCTCCGTGCTCGATACCGGAAACCTCTACCTGAAATACTCGCAATTCTCTGTTCCGGACCTGCTCAACAAGATCATCGACGCCGGTGGATACAGGGAAAACGCAGAGATTACGATCGATGTCCCCCCGGATCTCACCTTTGAAGCCGATGAGAACAAGATCTCCAATGTAATAGATTCCATGCTCTCCAATGCAGTGAATTACTCCACCCCGCCACGGAAGATCCGGATTGGGTACCAGACTTCCTCCTACGACAAACTGCACCGGCTCTCCATCCAGGACAACGGTGTCGGCATCACGGATACCCAACTGGATGAGATCTTTGAACCTTTCCAGCATCCCGACAACGGAAACGCAAAAAGGAGGTACGACCGCATCGGGCTTTCTCTCTCCATTGCAAAAAAATACATCAAGATGCATAAGGGGTATATCAGTGTGGACAGCATCGTGAACATCGGGAGTACATTCTCCATTCACCTCCCGAAACAAAAAGCCAGCGGAGGTTGAGTTCAATGACACGTAAAATTATGGTAGTAGAGGATGATCAGCCCATCCTCGAGCTGATGGACCTGTTGATCCGAAAACTCAAATACGAGCCGGTCCTGATCGCAAACGGGCTCGAAGCGCTTGAAATGGTGAAACGGGAGCCGCCCGCCCTCATCCTGCTGGATATCATGATGTCGCCCATCAACGGTTGGGAATTTTTGGAAAAACTCCGCGGGGAATATAACATGCGGGAGATACCGGTCATTCTTTTTACTGCTTCTCCATCCATTGATGAAAAGATGGCACTGCTCAATGATCCAAATCTCGGGGTGCTCACAAAACCGGTCTCATTTGCCCAACTGAAGGCAGGAATCGAGCGCTACCTCATATAAAACACGAATTGCTGAGTAACCTCATATACTAAAAGATTACCTGATTTTTTTAGGATAACCGGGTATTTACCGTGCAGGGGAAGATCCATGCTCTCGATCCTTTTTGTTGATGATGAAACGGCACTCCTCAAAGTCGCAAAGATCTCTTTAGAGCAGACGGGTGGGTTTTGCATAGATACTTCTGTATCTGCGAGCGTGGCCATCCGGAAACTGGAAACCACCCCTTATGACGCGATCGTTTCCGGTCACCGGATGCCGGATATCGACAGTGTTGCGCTGGTAAAATTCATCCGTTCCCGGTACGGCAGGCTCCCCTTTATCCTCGTTGCAGATACGGGAACAGAGGAGGTCGCCAGAGAAGCGCTCAATGCTGGTGCAGATTTTTACCTCCGGAAACAAAGAGACGCAAAAGACCAGTCTGCTGAACTGGAGCATATAATTCGGCAGGCTGTCATGCGGCGGCAGGAGGATGAGGGAAAACCGGGCGGGTTTTTTTGTGGTTCCCAGGATAGCCCGGGTCCAAAAACTGCTGTTGACCAGCTCCGGTGGTGTGCATCATACACCGACCAGAACCCGGACCCGGTCATAGAGATCGACCTGAACAAGGAGATCCTTACTGCCAATCCTGCAGGCATTACCTGCTTAAAAAATCTTCACATGCCAGAGAACCCCGCTGCATTCCTTCCTCCGGATATTGATGCAATCATCCAATCCCTTACTGCAGGAAAAATTCCCGTCCTGTACCGCGAAGTGCCGGTTGGCGACGCACTGTTTGAAGAGAGCCTAATTCTTTCTCCGGACGGCCTCGCACTCAGGATTTATGCCCATGATATCACCCGGTGGGTCAGGATGATCCATGCACTTGAACAGGCAAACCGGAAAATGAGCCGGCTCACCGGTATCACCCGGCACGATATCAAGAACAAACTTACCGGGGTTTTGGGATACATTGAACTGGCAATAGAATCAACGGGTGACCCTGCCCTGGTTGAGTACCTGGGCCGGGCGGAGTCATCTGCTACGGCGATACGGCATCAGGTGGATTTTACTAAAGATTACGAGAATCTCGGAAGTAACGTTCCCTCATGGGGGGAGGTCTCTGCCATCATCGCCGATGTAAAGAAACGCCTGGATCCCGTCGCAATCTCCATAAAAGACCAGTCAGCCGGTATCAGCATCTATGCAGATTCCCTGTTCTCCCAGGTCTTGTTTGACCTGATGGATAATTCGCTGCGACACGGTGGGCACGTCACCGGCATCTGTATCAGCGGTCAGATGACCGCAGCCGGTTATGTTCTCGTGTACGAAGATGACGGTGTGGGTATTCCGGAAGATAAAAAAGAGAAAATTTTTAACCGGGTTGTTGACAGGAGATCCGGCATCGGGTTGTTCCTCGTCCGGGAGATTCTCTCCATCACCGGAATCACGATTAAAGAAAATGGTACGCCGGGCAAGGGAGCAAGGTTTGAGATATCAGTACCAAAAAACGGGTACCGGATCGACCAGGAAAAAATATCGCCCTAAACAAGGAAAACGTTCTTTTCGTGCACGCCGGTAGGATAACCAGGAAAAAAAGAAAAAAATCAGATATACCGCGCCTTCATGGAAAGCTTCCGCGGCGTGTAGAGGGGCCTGAATGGCTTACCTGCCGTATCCATTCGCACCGCTTCTATCAGTGCATCGATCGTGAGCTGCTCCTTGAAGGGTTTGTTGGGCTGCGATTTCCTGCGGATGGTGACCGTTAATTTCCCGCCGGTGAGTTCTTCATCCCCGACAACGATTACAAAGGGTACCCAGTCCATCCCGGCTTCGCGGACTTTCTTGCCCACGCTCTCTTCCCGGTCATCGACATCGCACCGGATCTGTGCAGCATTGATCGCCGCGCAGATCCCTTCTGCAAACGCCCCGTGACGCCCGGCAACCGGCACGACCCGCACCTGCACGGGCGAGAGCCAGGTGGGGAGCGCTGGAACTGCCTGCGTGGAGATGTTTTCAAGAATAGCGCAGATCACGCGCTCGACACTACCGGTAGGAGAGCAGTGGAGGATAGGGGGATGGACAACCGTGCCATCTTCCGTGTGATATTTGATATTGAACCGGGTTGAACTCTCGACATCGATCTGGACGGTAGGGTTCTCGATCGGGCGCATCTGCCCGTCAATGGCTGCAAGGTCGATCTTCGCAACCCAGTAGTGGACGCGGTCCGACAATATTTCGATGAGCATCGGGCAGTCCGATTCCTTAACAATCTTCTTTACCCAAGCTTCGTTCTGGTCATAGAAGTCCTTTGTGCAGCGGAACGCGGCAACGAGCTCGGTCTCAAAGTCTTTACCCGTCTGCCAGCCCATGGCAAGCTGCTCTTCAAAGCACTGTAATGCTTCGGGCATGTCCGTGCAGAGCGAGTGCATATCGGGCATGGTGAAGGCCCTGAGACGCTTGAGCCCGATCACTTCACCTTTCTGCTCGTGCCGGAACGAGTAGGTGGAGAGCTCGTACATCTTCATCGGAAGATTGTGAGGCGAAATATGCATGTCCCGCATGATCGAAAACATCCCGAAACAGGCAGCAAACCGCAGCATCATGTTCCGGTTATTCGACTTAAAGCGGTACTGCCGCTCGCCGAACTTTTCCGCGTGTTCATAGATGGCCCGGTCGCCCAGATCGTACATGACCGGTGTCTCAACAGGTGTACCACCATATTCTAAAACCAGGTGCAGCACGTAATCAGCAATGAGGTCACGAACGATCTTACCTTTCGGCATCCAGCGCAGGCAGCCGACATCACTCGCCGGCTCATAGTCCACCAGCTCTTTTGAACGCATCAGGCCAACATGAGCGGGTTCCCCACCAATCGGGACAGCAACGCCCAGTTCCTTTTTGACAAGGCAGCCAAACGGTGTGTCGTTGAGGAATTCCTTGGTGTCATGGGATTTCCCGTCCGGGGTCATCACGAACCAGTCATGAGTGACCTCAGATTTTTCCCTTTTGATAGTGCCCTCCTCACCAGGCACAATCGTCTTTGAGAGCTCACTCAGCGGGTGGCCTTTGCAGGAGATCTTGAAGGATTTGTACCAGCCAAACGGCGCCCGCTTGACGGCAAATCCTTCCCGTTCAAGTCCTGCTTTGAGGGCATTGAGCTGGGCAATCGCAGTCTCCGGTGAAGATAAGTCACTTGAGAGGTGGGCATATGGGTACACCATAATCTTGTCGACATGCACCTGTCCTGCAGTCTTTTTTACCTCTTCAATTGCCTGGAGAACAACGCCTTTTAAGTCTTCCTCGTCAACCGATTCTACTGCACAGAAAACCGTAAGTACTTCGGTTTCCCTGTCGGAGAGGACAGAACACTCCTCTGCCATCTTTGTCTTCTTTTTTGCTTCGAATTCTATGTAATCTGAATGAATGAGAAGAAGTCGCATAAATTCATCTCCGGTCCGGTGTAATCATCCGTATAAAATGAGCGTTAATTGTATATAGTGTTAATAGTATTTTTTTAAAAACTGAATTTTTTTAGCCTGATCAGGATGGCAGTTAAATTTTTAGCCCGGTGTATTTCGCAGGGTATCTCCCTTTGCAGCCGTTGGAGCAGTGCGTTGAGACAACGAAAATTGTAAAGATCGTATCATTAAGGGATGCAAACGGATTATCGTCAGAAGCAATGTACGTATGAGGTTTCCAACTCCTGATGGGGTCGCCGTTTGGCAAGGCAGTTTACAAAAAAAACAGTACGCCAAAAAACCCGGGGTACGAAAAAAAGGATCATCTCTTTTTATTTGCATGATACCGCGATAGCGTCGCCTGCCGCTGATCGAGATACTTGGCATCACTTTTTTTATAATACGGGTTTTCTGCCCGCTCGGTCGTGTAAAAGACCAGCTGACCGATCGGCATACCGGCATAGACTTTTACCGGGCGCGAGTTGACGTTTGCCATCTCGAGCGTGATCGTGCCCCGGAAGCCGGCATCGATCCAGCCCCCGGTCTGGTGGAGGGTGACCCCAAGCCGGGCGATGCTCGATTTGCCCTCAATGGTGGCTACGATATTGTCGGGAAGTCCGATACATTCCAAGGTCTCGGCAAGAACAAACTGCCGGGCTTTGAGGATGAACGTATCTGCATGCACCTCTTCAATGCCGGAAGATACGCTGTCCTGGTTATAGGGGTCGATGACCTCTCTGCTGCCGGTATACCAGACAAAATGGTTCCCAAGGCGGATGTCGAGAGAATTCGGTTGCACCAGCTTCTTATCGTACGGATCAATTTTGATAGAGCCCCGGGCGATACGGTCCAGGAGCTGCCAGTCCACGAGAATCATTGGCAGAGTTATGGGTGCTGGTAGGTCTTTAGGACTTCGTCATTCCGAAGGGAAAAGGAGCCAAATTTGGGCGTATTTCCACTACAATCACCCCAAAGGGGGAGGGTCTCCCCATGTTCGATATGCACCCGATGTTCTTTCATACTGTCCTGTGGGAAAAAATATCGATGATTCACGTACGGGATCCCGCCTCATAATCTCATATTTTCAGGCGCCTCTTATGAGATGACAACGTAAATCACTTCCATGGAATTGGATGCGGAAGGCTCTCCATCAGTACTCATGTATCCTGACGATCCCCTCAACTTTATCAAAATCTGAATCAAATGAAAGGATCCTGTCGATATTTTTTCTCTCCATGATAAAAACGGATACGGCATCAGAAACCGACAGGTTTCCGTCATAGCGAAGAAAAACCGACATGCCCCCTTTGAGAATTTTTTCGTCCGTAACGACAAGATCGCAATTGTCTATGAAATAGTGATACAGCTGCTCTCCCGCTTTACCCCCGCTCCGCCTGCCTATGATGGTTACGGATTCGGCAATGATCAGAACTGAAATGATGATAGTCTCATCAGCCAGCACGGGAAGAAGTGCCTTGGCAGCAGGATGCCACTGATCCTTCCGATCAACAAGCGCAATAAAAAATGAGGAATCAACGAAGATCATTATTCCCCTGACTGAATCTTCTTTTTATCGCTCACCGCATCTCCACCTGCGCTGATGACGCCACAAATCCCCGTGAGTGTCACTTTTTTCCGGGGGTGGATGGTAATGATGCCATCCTCTATATCCCACTGGAGAATATCTCCCGGGGTGAGATCCAGCGCTTTTCTGATTTCAGCGGGAAGTACGGTGGAATAGCCCTCTGATATTTTTGTTTTACTTGCCATAACCTTACTCCTCAGTAATATTTGTAATATCAGTAAATCATTTTTACTTATAAAACTATCATCAGATAAAAGATGAAAATCGCCTCAGCACACTATCATTTTTTTCATCCAGATCGAGGAGCCGGCTGTCGCTTTCGCTTTTTATTGCACGATCCCGCACGGCAGGGGATAATGTAAGCCTTAAAAAATCCTCTGCCCGAACACTGCCAAAGGGAGAATAATTACTCCTGAATTCCAGGGTATTTTCTCCGGTAACCCCAAATGTGCCAGATTCCCTGAACGGTGAACACCTGACTCCGGATATCGTGTTCACCGGATCAATTCTTCGGCAAACGGAGCCTGATTTGGACCTATTTTGGCTGCTCCCCCATGAAGTCACCCCAAGGCTGCATGGTGTATGCACCAGGGTTGTTTTTGTGGATCACAGTACATTTGGAATTTACTTCATGAATAGGGGATAGTTATCACTCAGTGCCGATACCTCGAATCGTACCGGATAGTACAATCGGAAAACCCCCCCACGTAAAAAAGATCAGATTCCCTCTCCGGGAAAAGATTGACGGGAAAGAAAAGGGATGATATGCATGAGCAATTCCCTCACGTCCGATGGGAACCCATGCAGAATTTTCTTTCATGAAAATCTTAACGCGGATAGCGTGAAAATGAAAAGAGAACATCTGTGGTATCCCGAAATGATGCACCAGGGAATGCTATTGGTATACAACGCTCCGATGCCCGATTCGAAGAATGAGAATACTATCGGAAAGAATTGAATATATTACTCTCCAGTTTCCGACACGATATTTATACAATCCCCTGAATTGACCTATCAGTGCTTCGCCAGTTTCCGGATTTTTTGCAAGTCCGGACTCTATCTCATGGATTATCCTTTCTGCAACCGGTCTGTCACTCTTCTTTATGTCGTTGAAGACAGAACGCTTATAATCAATCCGATATACCAAGGAGGTTTTTCATCTCCTGCGAGGAAATTATGTCATCATCCTTGTCCCGCAGACGTTCGAGAGCAATAAGATAATCTGCATATTCAGAAAGATACATCTCCATCGCCTTTTTTACAAGATATGCCCTTGAACGTTCAAGTGAAACTGCCAACTCATCAAGTTGATCTACTAAATTATCCGGTACGCGGACAGTGATACTGGTTGCCATAATTGATTACATTGTATTCATATGAAATTCTGTGATATCAATGTATTCATGCTTATGAAGTCATCATGAAGAACAGGGTTCAAAGAGTGATGAATTTCATTGGACAGGCCCGGACAGGTCTTCTTGTGGTACCATGAATGGTGTTGAGTTTCATGAGACGACAGATCTCGTGAGATGTATTTTTGTTCCCGGGGCTTTTTTTGGTTAATCCGGGTGGATCAATTTCGGACTGGTGCCCTGGACCGTTTTTTTAGTTGGTGGAACCAGGTACTTTCCTGATCTTTGCGATCTCCCCGATGATTAGGTACATATGGATTATTGCACGATGGGTGTCATCAACGGTCACACCAGCGTGAAGCACAGTTGATTTTTCAGGAGACGGTTCAGTCTTTGAAAAAATGTACTTCAGTTCAGATTCAAGCATGGATAATAACAGATCATTTTTTGAATTTTGTTTAATATAGGAAAAAATCCGGTTGAGGTATTGATCCGTGGTGGTCCGTACCCGCCCTTTTTTGGTTTGGGAACTGGTTTCATAAAGAGGAGAGACCACATCGGCAACTGAGGCCAGCACACCCTGTACAGCACCGATGGCAAGTGAAAACGATTCGGGATCATGGTGTTTCATGCGGTCGTGGACTGCAAGGAGTTGTTCACCTGCCCGCGGACAATACTGCCGGATAAACCTGTCTGCTGCCAGTCGTGTATCATCAAAGATATCCTGGGCAAAATCGCCAACGGAAAGCGATATGTTGACTTCTGTCACATAATTGTGAATACCGGTTTTAAGGCGTTCAAAATCATTGACAAGTTCATGATGTTTATTCAGGATATGCATCTTCTGGCTTTCATTTGCCCCCAGTTTTGAAACGGATTCGATCTTTGTGGAATTGATATACGATTCAAGGTGGGGAAGCCCGATGGGATGAGATTTGTGCGTTCTTTCATCCCGGATTACCGGGCGATCACTGATATAGTATTTTTTGCAGGACCCCAGTTCATCAGGATCGAATACTACGGGATACCCCATAATTTCATAGTCCAGCCATTTCTGGGCGTCAGAGTCACGCAACATGCGGGCCAGTCGTTTTATTTTCATTAAACTCTGCGATATTGGCAACTGGTTGATCTCCAGATCCACAAGAATGACATTGGATAACTCTTTTGCCACTCCCAGGTTAGAATTCTGATAATCGTCCATGACCTGTTTTAATGATTGGTGTAGGGGAAAATAAAAACATTGGAGAGAAAAACAAAACGTGGATTGTGCTAAAACGCTGTTTCCTTATTCATGAGTCTCTTTATGGTAAAAACAGGTTCTCTCATACGGATCCCTGTTCTTCCCTGCAGGGGTACCGTACGAAGACTCCCGGCGGTTCAATCCCCGGGCCTGTCTGGCCGGGTTGTATCTTTGAGAGGAATCTCATCCTTGGTACGGGGAATATCCCGGTCGAGCAGCGCAGGATCAATATGCCACTCGCTCCTGCGCAACAACCCGTGCAGGGTGCTTGCCTCGCGGATGGTCAGGGTTGCCCGCCCGAGAACCCGGCGGATCAGGGTCATCGTATTCTCGCGTTTGAAGGACGGGTGGTGAATCGTGTCCAGGTACCGGTCGATGTGACGGTACAGGTAGCCCATGTCGCTCGGGGACGCGAGTGCATAGTTTGGAAGGGGAAGGTTTGAAAGTTCGTAGCATACGATACCGACTGCATGTGAGAGGTTGAGGATCGGGTAGTCTTCAGCCGTCGGGATCGTGCAGATCATGTCGCTGCGCTTGACCTCCTCGTTGTTAAGCCCCCAGTTCTCGCGCCCGAACAGGATCGAGATACGCCCGTCCACATCCTGTATCCGCTCCCGGAGCTCTTTTGGTGAATAAAACGGCATCCGCATCGAGTGGCAGACGGATTTGCTCACCAGACCGGTGGTGGCAATGACGATGTTGCTCCGGGCAAACATGTCCTCGATGGTACAGAGTTCTGCCGCTTTCAGCACGTCCTGCGCATGGGATGCACGGGCATTTGCCTCATTGCCGAGCGTGCAGGGATCGATAAGCACGAGCCGCGTAAAACCAAAATTCTTCATCACGCGTGCGGCAAATCCCACGTTACCCTCGTAGAGTGGGGCAACAAGCACGATCTCAATCTCGGGCATAAAAAAATTACTGGATGGCGTCAACGGTCGCTTTCAGGACAGCGGCACCCTGGTCGTATACCGCGTTGCCAACGACAATCGTGTCGGCAAACTTAGACATCTGCGCTGCTTTTTCTGCAGAGTTGATCCCGCCTCCGTAATAGAGGATGGACTTATCGATAGCATCCGATGCAGCTTTCACCACGTTTGGATCACCATACGTTCCGCTGTATTCAAGATACACAATCGGGAAATGGAAGTAGTGGTCGGCGATGGTCGCGTAGGCTGCCACCTCACCGGGTTTCAGATTGCAGATGGCTTTGGTGATCTTCCCGACCGAGGAGTCCGGGTTGAGAACGATATATGCTTCGGGCACGATATAATCCCAGGGAATTTTTCCCTTCTGGAGCTGGACCCAGGCACNNAATCAATTCCCTGCATCAGCACCGCTTCAGGTCCCGCAGGCTCCATGACGAGGGGGAGGTCGTAGGCTTTCACCTGCTTTAAGAGTGCAGCAAGGTTCTCTTTTGTCACGTTGAGCGTGCCCGAGAGCATCAGCGCATCGGTGCCGCTGGCGGCGATCGCATCGATATCACCGGGCCTCAACTGTTTGTCAGGATCGAGTTTGGTCACGTGCACCCAGTCTTTCCATTTCATCGGTATCACAGGTACTTGGTTTTTCTTGTCAATAAACCGATGGCATTCCCTAAAAACAAAAATGACAGGAAGAGTGTGCGAGGGGAAGCAGAAGAGAGCATCCAAATAAAAAATTGCACGCAGAAAATTGACTTCCTGACCGAGGGCGTTCCTGCATTGTCGCTAAAACCTCCGGCTCAGATCTGGATGATTTCCGTATCCTTCCTTTTCTGTAGTATTGCCTGGAATTCCTTTACCTTCTGTACCGGGATCGTGCTTTTTTCCGCAACCTCTTCTGCATCAGCCAGGAGCAGGGCTGTGGCATTGATGATTCCTGCACGGGAGAGGTTCTCAATTTCGGCACTGGTAATCCCCCTGATGCCGAACAGTTCTTTTTTGCCTTTTTCGATCTGGAGTTTTGTGAATTTTTTCGGGGCAGGTTTATTCAGGTATGCGCAGACCAGGTCCACATGTCGTTGCACGGTTGCAGGGGACATGCCGGCGAGTTTGCTCAGGCTGGCAAGGGGGTGGTTACAGAACATCTCCGGGTCTGTTATGCCCGCTGCAATATATTTTTTTAAGCTGACCGCAGGGATGCCGATATCTTTGAGGAGCTGGCTATAGTAGAGGGTTTTTGCTTCAGTAAGGATCTGGTCAGTCTCCGTATCACTGACCCCGGCTTTTTTCAATGTTGCAGCATCGGCGTGTGCGAGCCCGGAAAGTTCGGTGATCCCCAGTTCCCTGAGAGCAGTGAAGATCTTTGCCGAGCTGCGTCCTTTTCTTGGTACCAGGTGTTCACGCATGAACTTGCGGCATTCAGAACGACGACGGAGTTTTTCCAGTACTAACCCGGCGTCGCTGATGAGCTGGTGTGCAGTCTCCAGAGGGATGTCAAGCCGTTTTGCAAGAGGTTCGGGGCTGCTGCGTGAGATTTCCGCCACGGTGTAGATGTGCTGTGCCAGGATCTTTTTTGCCAGGGTTTCGTTCATCGACGGTATCTCGGCAAGGGATTCCTTGTTTGAGTTGAGGTGGTGGCAGAGCGGGCAGCCGATATCCCAGGGACGGGCACCTTTCCGGACAAGGCGGACAAAGTTGAGGTGGTGTTTTTCGCAGACCTCATCAGTACGCACCGCAAAACCCCATTGCGCCATGGGGAGCCCGATGTTGAACGAGCATTCCGGGTAGCGGGAACAGCCGATGAACTGCGTATTGCCCCGCAGGTGTTTTATGGCAAGTATACCCCCGCAGACCGGGCATTTCCCCAGGTTCATCTCTTCTGCTGTCCTGCCCCTGATATCCTCACCGATCACGGTTTCGTTTGCCTCAAGCTGGTCAAATGCACGGTGCAGCATCTGGCGGGATTCAAAAATCACATCTTCCCGTGTCCGTTGGCTCTCCTTGATCTGCTGCATGTGCACTTCAATCGTCTGGGTCATGTCGGGTTTTGTGATCATGTCGGCATGCTGCTCTAACGATTCGGTGACCACTCTCCCGACCAGCGTCGGGTGAAGGGGAGAGCCTTCGACATATTTCCGTGAAACGAGTTTTGCGATCACTTCATGGCGGGTGCTCTTTGTGCCAAGGCCCAGTTCCTCCATCCGCTGGATCAGTTTGCTCTGGGTGTATCGTGCAGGAGGCTGAGTCTCTTTCTCATCGAGCGTTACCTTCTTTATCGGGAGATGTTCACCATTGGCAAACGGGGGCAGGATCGTTTCCTGTGCCTCACTGAACGGGTAGACGGTATGCCAGCCCGGTTCGATAAGCTGCCCGCCCGTAGCGGTGTATTCCTCACCACCGGCAGCGAACAGGATCTTTAAGGTCTTCCAGCGTGCATCCGGTGCAAGGGTGGCGAGGAAACGGCGCAGCACGAGCTCGTAGATCCTGAACGCATCATCCCCCAGTGCCTCGCGGGTTGCGGTACCGGTCGGGTGGATGGGCGGGTGGTCGGTGGTGAATTTTTTACCCCGTGTCGGGACAGCCCGGCGGTTCGCTGTTACCCACTCCACGTCTTTTTTAAATGGGGAACTCCGGAGGGTCTTTAAGATCCCCTCGATGTCCAGCGAGGGGGGATAGACCGTGTTGTCAGTCCTCGGGTACGAGATGAAACCGTTCATGTACAGGTCTTCTGCAATCCGCATCGCGTTCGCTGCCGAAAACCCGAGCCGGGCTGCAGCAACGATATAGGTTGTCGTATCAAAGGGGGAGGGTGCCCTGTCCTGTTTTTCTCCGAATTTGACCTCGGTGACTACAAGAGGGGCTTTTGTCCGGTCGCGGGCATGTTCCGCAGCGGCTTTGTCTAAGAACCGCCCATGCGTGTGCCGGGCTTCAATCCGTTCACCGGACTTTTCGGTTTCCAGCCAGAGCTGCCAGTATTTTTCCGGAACAAACGCTTCGATCTCTTTCTCCCGGTCAACGATCATGGTGAGAGTCGGGGTCTGCACCCGTCCAACGGACAGGATGTTCTGCCCTCCCCTGCGGGCAGCAAGCGAGATGAAGCGGGTGAGGGAAGCCCCCCACATCAGGTCAATGGACTGCCGTGCCTCGCCCGCTGCCGCAAGCGCAAAATCCAGTTCTGTAGTATGCGAGAATGCGGCTTTCAGCTCCTGCGGGGTGATCGCGGAGAACCGGGCACGGTCAATAACCACCCTGGGGTTGACTGCCCGGATCAGCTCAAATGCCTCTTTTCCTATGAGTTCTCCTTCGGTATCATAATCCGTGGCAATGGTAACCCGGTCAGCCCGCCTTGAGAGTTTCTGGAGGAGAGCGACAATCTTTCGTTCTGTCGGGATCTTGATGGTCTTTGCATCGATCAGGCTTCGCGGCGTAGACTCTTCGCTGCGCCAGTTTGCATAGCCGGGCACAAAGTCAATCTCGACAACATGGCCCCGCAGCCCGACGGTCGTGGTGTCGCCAAAACTGTACGTGGACACGCCCGTGTCCTTGCTTTCAGCAATCCTTTTTCCTTCACCCAGGATCTCTGCAATGCGGCGTGCCGATATGTTCTTTTCTGCGACAATCAGGTGCATTTTGTCCTTACACCTCCCGGTTTTTGAGCGCCTCGGTGAGTATACGGTTCAGCTCGCCGGGATCTGCTTTGCCCCGTGTCTTTTTCATAACCTGTCCCATGAGGAAGTTGATCGCCCCGCTCTTCCCATTCCGGTAATCCTCGAGTGCTGTTGGATGTTGTGATATTGCTTCCTCAACCGCTGCAGTCAGAAATCCTGTGTCCCCCGCTGTTTTGGCAAGGTTCAGGCGCACTACAATGGCAGCCGGCGTCTCGCAGGGCTGGGGGTTCAGGCGCTGGTCAAGCATGACCCGCAGCACGTCAATCCCGCTTTTGTCAGTGATAGTATCCTGCCGGAGAAGATTCATGAGTTCGGTGACACCGGCTGCATCCACCGCATCAATAGTCATATCCCGGTAGTTCAGCTCACCGATGAGCGTATCGGCAATCCACGTGGCGGCAAGGGCTGAGAGCCCTTTTGGATCAGGGGCGACAACCTTTTCATAAAAGTTTGCCAGCCGGAGTTCACCGGTCAGGGTCCGGGCATGGTTGAGTGAGCACCCGTATTGTACGATGAACCGCTCCCGCCGTGCATCCGGGAGTTCGGGGAGAACAATCCCATCAACCCATGACTGCACGTGAAGCGGGCGCAGGTCAGGTTCAGGGAAATAGCGGTAGTCGTGCTCCTGCTCTTTGGAACGGGAGGACTGGGTGCTTCCGCTCGCCTCAAGAAAGTGCCGGGTCTCCCGGTCAACCTTCTGCCCACGGCGGATCAGGCTCTTCTGCCGGGTGATCTCAAACGTCAGGGCTTTTTCCACCCCTTTGTACGAAGAGATATTCTTGACTTCCACACGTTCACTTCCCCGGATTGAGATATTGGCGTCAACCCGCAGCGATCCTTCCTTTTCAGAATCAAAGACGCTGAGATACTCCAGCGTGGCGCGGAGTTTGTTCAAAAACTTCCGGGCCTCCTTGGGAGAGCGCATATCCGGCTCGCTCACAATCTCGATGAGCGGGATGCCGGCACGGTTGTAATCGACCAGCGAGTACTTGCCCCGCTCGGTGTTGCCCATATGCACGAGCCTGCCCGGGTCCTCCTCGACATGGATACGGGTCAGCCGGATACGTTTCTCCCCTCCTTCGTCCCCTTCTATCTCGATGTACCCGCCTTCTGCCAACGGTTTGTCGTACTGGGTGATCTGGTACGCCTTGTCAAGGTCAGGATAGAAGTAGTTCTTCCGCGAGAACTCCGATTCGTGGAGTACGGTGCAGTTCAACGCCTTTGCTACCCGCATCGCATATTCGATCGATCGTTTGTTGAGCACCGGCATCGCACCGGGCAACCCGAGACAGACCGGGCAGACATGCGTATTGGGACCGTCACTGCGGTAATCGGTTGAGCACCCGCAGAAGAGTTTGCTCTTCGTATCGAGCTGGCAGTGCACTTCAAGGCCGATAATGACCTGGTTTTCGGTCATTTCAGGTCACCTCCTGTTCGTAGGCATATGCGACATCGATTACGCGCTCATCTTCAAACGGCCTGCCCATGATCTGGAGCCCGATGGGCATGCCCTCAACCTTCCCGCAGGGGACTGAAATAGCGGGAATACCGGCAAGGTTGACCGGGACCGTGAGGATGTCGGAGAGATACATGGACAGCGGGTCACTCTTCTCCCCCAGTTTAAAGGCAACCGTGGGCATCGTGGGTCCTGCAATCACATCCACTTCAGAAAAGATGCGGGCAAAGTCCCGTTTCACGTTCTCACGGGCGACCTGTGCCTTTGCATAGTACTTCCCGTAATATCCCGACGAGAGTGCAAACGTCCCGAGCATGATGCGGCGGCGGACTTCGGTGCCAAACCCGGCCCTGCGCACTTCCCGGTACGCATCATGCCAGGACTTCTTTGTGTCAGCCGCCGGGCCATACCGCACGCCGTCAAACCGTGCAAGGTTGGAGCTTGCCTCGCACGTGCAGGTGACGTAGTATGCGGCGAGCGCGTACTCCATGGAAGGGATGCTGCACGGCACGGTAGTCGCACCGAGTTCTTCAAGCCTGCCAATGGCGCTATTCACCACGGTGGCAACCTTCGGGTCAACACCGGCCCCAAAATATTCCCCCGGGATGCCAACCTTTAACCCTTTGATATCAGCCCGGGGTGTGTGGGTATAGGGTTTGTTATAGGAAGTGGAGTCGCGGCGATCATAGCCGGCAATGACTCCCATGAGAGTCGAGACATCGGTGACGGTACGCCCCATGGGCCCGATCTGTTCGAGCGAGTTTGCGTACGCGATCAGCCCGTAGCGTGAGACCCTGCCATACGTTGGTTTTAAGCCTACAATGCCGCAGAATGCCGCAGGACAGCGGATGGATCCACCGGTATCCGTGCCAAGTGCCATCCGCACCATACCTCCTGCGATGGCAGCGGCACTGCCGCCGGATGATCCGCCCGGCACCCGACTGGTATCACAGGGATTGAGCGTGGGGCCAAACGCGGAGTTCTCGGTGGTGGTTCCCATACCGAACTCGTCCATGTTCGTCTTTCCCACAATTGCCGCTCCCGACTGCATGAGGAGCTCAACAACATGAGCATTGTAGGGCGGGATGTAGCCCTTGAGGATCTTTGAGGCACAGGTTGTCTCGATCCCTTTGGTGGAGATATTATCTTTCACGGCAACGGCAACACCGGTAAGCTTCCCTGGACCGTACGTGACTTTTTTGCAGGTGGTGAGGAAGGCGTTGTACCGGTCATCCGGTTCAAAGCAAATCTCGTACCCTGCCACTACATCACCCGTGGCGCCTTGATAAATCCGTCTTCCTGTGCAGCAGCGTTCCGCAACACATCCTCCTGCGAAAGTGAGGGTTCAACCACGTCCTCGCGCAACACGTTGCAGAGATCTCGGGTAAATGCCTGCTCACCCCTGACCTGGTCAAGCGTATCAAAGTATTCAAGGATTGCATTGAACTGGTGAGTAAAGGTTCCCAGTTCACCGGTATTGATGCCGACGTCGGCAAGTTCTGCGATATGGTTAACTTCGTGTTCAGTGACCATGTTCCACCCTGCTGATCTGGTCTATGTAATCTTGTATGGACGATTTATAACCATTTTTTCGGGCAAGCTTCTGCAGCACCTTCCAGACCCCGCTCCCGTACTGCATCGCTTTCTTCTCGTACCATGCGAATTCCGGCGGAATGTGGCGTTCTGCAACCTTCCTGAGCGGGATCTTGCGGTGTCCTCCCTGTACCTTCTCCTGAGCAGGAATCGCGCGTGCAGCGCGCACTACCCGCACGTCCATATAGGGCATGGACAGGTACGTGTCATGGAGTGCGGCCACAGCCTGGTCACGGTCTGCCTGCTCTTCGAGCCCGAGAAAATCATGCTCGAGATCGGCAGCGAGCGTTGGTGTTTCAAGATAGCGGGAGTATCCCCCGAAGAGTTCGTCTGCCCCCTGCCCGGTAATGATACGCTGATAGCCGTGCTCTCCTGCCCATCGGACGACAAAGTACAGGGTCAGCGCGATGCTCACATTGACCGGATCTTTTAAGGGGATCGCCTCGATGACCATGGGAAGTGCAGATGCAATCTCTTTTGGCGTGATCGTGACATACGTGCAGGAGAGGTTGAGGGTATCAGCTGCATGACGTGCCTGCCGGAGATCGTGGGACTCTTCAAGACCCACTGCCACGCACTCGCGCCGGGCCAGATGTGCGACGAGCGTTGAGTCCACGCCGCCCGAGAGCGCAGTTACTCCCTCGTCGCCGCGCAACCGCACTGCGGTAATAATCGCCTCTTCAAGCGGCAGATCCGGAACGGTGGGAGTGATCTTCCCTTTGATCTCGCCATCGCATATGAGGGTCCCTTTCGGGCAGTTGCCCGGCATGATCCCGAAATGATCCCGGGCCCTGCACCCGCTCCCGGCCAGGAAGAATTCCCCCCCGAACCTGAGGATCTCTTTCGGGCGGTCTTTTACGATCTCCCCGATCTCCCGGACCGGGAGCCTCTGCCCGTCGACTTCAACCCATCCGGAAAGTTTTAGCGAACTCATTTAGTAACTCATCATTCTTTGATTGTCCACAATCTATACCCCTCGCGTTCTCATTAAACGTATCTTTTCGGAAAATACTAACGATTAACGGATCAGGCATAGGTGGAGGTGCAACGTTTTGTACTGGTGATCAGGGTTTCTTTGAAGATAAAGGGGGATTCTTTTTCCATGAGTCAGGTAACAAGACATGATTTTTTTTGTAAGGACAGGAAAAGAGATACAATCTTTTTTTTTAGTTGTACGGTTAATAGTTCAAAGCGTTAGGATATCTTATGCCCGGCCAAATTCACCGGACTTAATATATCAGACCGCGATTTTAGTACCAGGTACCTGTGCGAGGGTAGGAAAGCCCGGCCAACTCCGATGGACTTAAGATCCATTCCTGTAGAGGTTCATGCGTTCGAATCGCATCCCTCGCATTTTTGTTTTCGCGGGTAAATTATATATTTAATAGTAACTGTTGCCATGCAACACCGATCAGGGGCAGGATCAGGATAGATAATTGTGTGTGGAATACCTATTGTTCAAACGTTTTCTCGTAGGCATCTTCTGAACGAAACGATAAGGAAAGACAATTTCACGTTTTTTGCAAAAATCCTCTGGAACTCTTATAAAACTTAAAATCAGATTAAATACATATATGCCTTGCATCCATACTAATATATATAAGGGTTAATGAAAATATACAATTTACCTGTACGTGGGGCCTTTTTATGGAGACATTCGAACGTGAACTCACCCGGATTAAAACCCACCCCTACGAACGTGAACTCACCCGGATCAAAAGCTTTCTCAAAGGGAGTCCCAAGGGGTACACGGTTACTGCCATCTCCCAGGGTATCGGGATAAACCGCAACTCGGTGGCAAAATATCTCGATGTACTCTGTTCTTCGGGAATTGTGGAGCTGAAAATAATTGGATCAGCAAAAGTCTACTCCTTAACAAAACGCATCCCGATATCCTCGATACTGAGCCTCTCATCAGATTATATCTTCGTGCTGGACGAGAATTTTGTCGTTACGTACGTAAATGAAAAAGTGCTGAATTTCGAAAAAAAAATATCTGAAGATATTGTTGGAAAACCCGTTGATGAGATAGGTTTTGTACTGCTGGGTGTTCCGGATATCGCTCTCGTATTACAGGAATGCACGCAAGGGAAAGACGTTCATAAAGAGATCGAGGTAACTAATGACGGGAAAACCTGGTATTTCCGCGCAAAGTTTGTTCCCAGCATCCTTGAAAACGGGAAACGGGGAATCCTGATTATCCTGGATGACGTTACCGAGATAAAACAATACCAGCGCAACCTTGAAAAGACCGTCCAGGACCGCACAAACGAATTAACCCGTTCCACGATATCGTTAAACCAGGAAATTATCAGTCACGAAGAAGTGAAGCATGCGTTTGAAGAGAGTGAACGGAAATACCAGACGCTGATCGAACTTGCGCAGGAAGGCATCTGGACGTTTGATGCAGAGGGCAACACCAGTTTTGTCAACCAGAAGATGTCGGAAATTCTCCTCTATCCTGTTGAAGAGATGAGGGGAAAATCCATCTTTTCCTGTACGGGTTCAAACGATCGGGCATATCTCCAGGAGAAATTCAACCGGATAAAGAGCGGGAGCAACGAGCATTTTAAAATAATGTTTCTCAAAAAAGATATGACACCGGCCTATACGCGTTTGTCGGCATCTTCCCGCATCGATGAGTCGGGAAAATTCCTCTATGGCCTGTTTGTTGTTTCAGATATTTCGGAACTGAAAAAAATCGATGACGCCCTCAGGGAAAGTGAACTGCACTACCGCACGATCATTGAAACCTCCCCCAATGGCATCCTTGTGTATGATCTTGACGGCAGCATAAAAATGGGAAATTTCCAGGCTGCAGCCATGCTGGGATACAAAACTCCCGCCGAATTGATTGGAAAAAATATCTTTGATTATGTTACCCCAAATGATCTGGAAAAGAGCAAGACACAATTACAAAAGACTATTGCAAAAGGGTTTACAAAAAGTTTCGAATGCAAACTGATCGCAAAAGACAGCCAGGCATTCTGTGCAGAACTGAGTGTATCCATCATTCCTGACCAGCAGGGCAGGCCAAGCGGGTTTGTGAGTGTCCTGTCTGACGTAACAGAACGGCGCAAGGCAGAATACCTGGTCAGAAAATCAGAAGAGAAACACCGCTCTCTTGTTGAAGGGATAAGCCACATCATATTTACCACAGATACCAAAGGACTGTTCACCTATGTGAGTCCTGTTATCCAGCAGGTTTTGGGGTATACTCCCGCAGAACTGATCGGCAAACATTTCTACATCCTGGTTCCCTCTGAGCAGCGGCATATCCTGGGAGAGAAATTAAAAGAAGCCCAGGTGGGAAAACTCGGCCCGAACGATTTTCAGATGCTTGATAAATCCGGTACCATTCACTGGGGACGTATCGTTGCCCAGCCTCTCATTGTGGGAGATAAAATACAGGGTATTACCGGCCTTATCGGGGATATAACCGATCTTAAACATATTGAGCGTGCGCTGCAGGAGAGCGAGGAGAAACTCAACCTGGCCATCAGGGGCTCAGGGTTAGGTTTGTGGGACTGGAGAGTCCAGACCGGAGAGATCGTATTTAACGACCGGTGGGCGCATATCGTGGGGTACACGTTGCAGGAGCTCTCGCCGGTAACCATAGACACCTGGACAAAACGGGTCCATCCCGATGACCTGCAAAGATCCAATGAATCCCTCCAAAAGCATTTTGCAGGAGAAGCCCCGGATTACGATTGCGAAGTAAGAATGGTGCATAAAGACGGTCACTGGGTCTGGGTGCTCGACCGGGGTATGGTGACCGAATGGGACAAAGACAAAAAACCCCTTCGCATGACCGGTACGCACCTCGACATCTCAGAGCGAAAAAAAGCAGAAGAAGCACTCCGGCTGGCGAACAGGAAGTTAAATCTCCTGTACAGCCTTGCGCGACATGACATCCTCAACAAGGTATCCATCCTTCTTGGATACATTGACCGGGCAAAAACCCTGGCAGATGACAAGACACTCCTTGATTATCTTGACCGCCTGGAAAATTCAACAAAAGCGATCGGGAAATTAATTCAGTTTACCCGGGATTACAAGAATCTTGGGATAAATCCTCCCCAGTGGTTTACCGTTGAAGATCTCATGAAGGGTGCTGCGTCAGGTCTTGATCTCAATGGGATCATCCTTACGGTTGATGTGGGTGAATGGGAAATCTATACAGATTCACAAATCATAAAAGTCTTTCAGAATATCTTTGAAAATGCACGTATCCATGGAAAGAATGCAACGGAAATCCGGGTCGGATGCAGGAAAAATGACCATGGATTATCTCTGAGTATCCAGGATAATGGCATCGGTATACCGGAAGAGTTAAAGCGGGAAATTTTTAAGCCGACGATGCTGCAGAACAGGGGGCTTGGTTTGTTCATTGCCAAAGAAATTCTTTCCATCACCGGTCTGACCATTCAGGAAACCGGCGTTGCTGGCATGGGCACACGGCTTGAGATCGGGATTCCAACCGGGTGTTTCAGGGTGCATGAGACATTCGTGAACGGAAACAAAAAGGCAAAAGGGAATATGAATCGCACGCCGTTTGGGGAGGTTCGCCTGTGATCCCGCTTCTTCTTGTTGATGATGAACCTGATATGCTCTACCTCATGCAACTCGCCTTTATGGATAGCGGGGATTATGAGGTGATCGCGTGTCCGGATGCACGGGATGCACTGGAGATATTGAAACAGCGGACCGTTGCGGTAATAATTTCTGATTTCAGGATGCCGGTGATGAATGGCGGTGAATTTGTCAGGGTCGCCAGGGACGGGGGGTATTCGGGTTTATTTATCATCTATTCCGGGAGAGGAAAAGATCAATTGATTAAAAAAGCCTATGACGATGGCGCGGATGTTTACATACCGAGATCCGGTGATTTCAATAAAGAGTTTGCAACCATTAAAAAGATCATCCATGATCGCCAGCCGTCCATGACAACCAGCTGATCGTAGCTGGGATATTTGGTCTACAATTCCCCCACGTGTGAATAGTGATATAATGGTGAGACTACTGCTTTGAGGCAACTAAACTTATAACCCCCTTATCATTAAGGGATGCAAACGGATTATTGTCAGAAGCAATGTACTTATGAGGTTTCCCATCCCTGATGGGGTCGCGGCGACGTCTCGTCGGGTTGCCGTTGGGCAGGAAGGTTTATACAGATCGCTTTTTAGTTCATGGATCGTTGAGATGAAGCCGTTTGATCCATTATATTGCCCCCCTCCTCTAAACCGATTGAACCGCAGCACAAAGAAGCCCTGTCTGGGGCGGAGGTGTTCATCGTAATCGGGGTATGCGGGCATTTTGCCTCCATCAATGAAAATTTGGATATATCCTGATTACCCGCTCATTTGATGAAGAAAAAATGTGTAATTGGTTGCTGTTCTTACAAATTCAGGTGTCTTACTCAGATCCTCCTCGCATGATGCTGTTGGTGTTATTGTAGTGCCAGAGTTTCTGTCAGGGATGTTTCCCGGTATCCCCGGAATCGTCATCACCGATGATCTCTGTTACTCTTCCCACCAGACCCCCTTTCAATCTCACTTTGATCCCGTGCGGGTGAGAGAGCGAGCTGGTCAGGATCTCCTGTACGATACCCCGCGTCTTTTTGTTGCTGTGCTGATCCTCTTTCCGGATAATATCTACGGTAAGCCCAATCCGGATTGAGCCCCGTTGCTGTCCATTCCTGTGTGGTTCCATGATCCTGGTTTTTCCGACTGGTACATTGCATTCGAAACAGTAAACCTGCGTTATTGATGAGAGGAGAGATTAAAAAAAATATCAGGCTGAGGGCAGGGGTGTATCATAGGTTCCGATGCCGCTTGTTAGTGTACCTTTCATTGTCGCCCAGCCATCGTGAGATCCGGACATCAGCAGGCTGGTCACCGTAGTGTACTCATTGAACCCCGGCTCAAAAATGTTCCAGCTGTTTCTCCCAACAATAGTCGAGGTAATATTCACTGATGCGCCCGGCGCTGCCTCGTAATCAGCATACAGTGAAGTGACATAATGATAACACTGCGGGGTTTCCTTTACTATGGGACCGGCCGGGGGGCAGGCAACCGGCTGGAGTTCCCTGACCGGGTGGAACAGGGCACTGTTTTTGATCGGCTCCCGGGTATCGATCAGTTTGTTTGATTGCATCTCTGATGACAACGTGAGGGTAAAGGGCTTGGCCGGGTTCGTTCCCCCCGGGGGTGTGATTGCAGGTGTGGCAATCTTGACCATCGTTGCCTTACCCGTGTCATAGAGCGTTACTGTCCAGTCATGGGGAAGCCCGGCAATAGCGTGTGCGCTGTATCGTGCCACAATGGGGGAATTGCCCAAAGGATCTGCCGGTACCGGAATAAAGAGCGTCACATTGGAGAGCGTGGAATCCGTAGTGATGGTGCAGGTGTAGGAATACGTGCTGGATAACGAGTTCAGGTACGCAGATTCCACAAACCCCTGATAGGCAACCACTGATATGAATGCAATAAGAATGATGATCAACATGCCGAGTGAAATTTTGATAATTTTATCCATTGAAATACTCCTTCTTGTCAGGTGATGTCAGCTAAAAAGCCCCTGCATTTTTCTTGTATGCATTGCCGCATCCCCGCTCAGGCAAGAGAAGTATTGACAGGGAGTGATTGAATACCTGTCGATGAAAACAAGGGGGCTCTCGGGGGCTCTCTTTTGACAGGGAATTTTTCCTTGCATGGATCACCATGCCTATATGGTTGTGAGAAAAAGAAAAGATCATGGATACCCTGCCAACCCTCGTGCTCGGCAACGTGACCCTTCAGGCAGGGCGCGTTGTGGATATCACTCTTGCCGGTGGCAGGGTTGCTCACGCGGGCGCAGGTCAGGGTACAACAGAGTATATTAATTGTTCCGGATACCTTGTCGTCCCGGCAGCAATCGACATGCATGTGCATATGCGGGGGGGTACCCAGTCGGCAAAGGAAGACTGGAAGAGCGGCAGTATGAGTGCACTTGCCGGGGGTGTGACCGTGGTCGTGGACCAGCCCAACACCCTGCCTTCCATCGATACACCCCAGCGACTGGGGGACCGTGTCTGTGATGCACAGGTAAACTCCCTGTGCCATTTTGCCATCAACAGCAGTGTGACGGCAAAAACTCCCCTTGAGGAGATGTGGCAGGCAGGAGCCATGGCATTTGGCGAGACTTTTTTTGCCCCGTCCAGTTATGGGGATGTGATCGGTGATGCACACTTGAGCCTGGCCATGGACCGCATTCATGCAGTTGATGGCCTTCTTACGATTCATGCCGAAGAGGTTTCAAAAACTCCTCCCGACACGGGGTTGCTCTCGCATGACCAGGTTCGATCGCCGGAAGGGGAATTCCTGGCGGTAAAAGCAGTGCAACGATTGAACAAGAGAGGGTGCCGTCTCCACTTCTGCCATCTCAGTACGAAGAGATCCATTGACGCTGCATCGGGTTCGGTTGAGGTGACTCCCCATCATCTCTTCTTATCTCTGGAAGATTTTGAGAACACCGATGCCTTCGGCAAGGTGAACCCCCCGCTCCGCAATGAAAAGGAGCGAAAGCAACTCTTTTCGCGGTGGGACAGGATCGATATCATTGCATCCGATCATGCTCCTCATACCCGCGCAGAAAAAACAGGGGATTTTTCCCGTGCCCCGAGTGGTATTCCCGGTGTTGAGACCATGATGCCGCTACTTCTGGCACGGGTCATCGAAGGCAAAATCTCCCTGCAGTCAGTGATTGAAAAAACATCGTATAAACCGGCGGAGGTGCTGGGAATTCCCCGCGCCGGTTTTAGCGTGGGGGACCGTGCGGATTTTGCCATCTACCCAAAAATTCCCGGCCCGATCACCACGGAAATGCTGCACAGTAAATGTGACTGGACTCCCTTTGAGGGTCACATGTCTCTCTTCCCCACAACGGTCATCATGGGCGGGAAGATCGTGTACCAGGACGGGGAATTTTTCACTCCAGAACCCCATTGGTTCTCCGGAAAAGGCCTCATTAAGAATACCGGAACCACCTGGCCGTAGTTCACCGGGCGTTCGCTTTCAGCGACCCCACAGTCGTATTCACCTCATCCCCAAGTGCTAAATAGCAAAAAACAAAATGGATACTGCCGATACAGCGCATCCATAGGTCCCCGGGTGATTGATTGACAAGCGTCTGTATGTGATCCACGGGACAACCCGGATGCGCGACAGGCAGCGCCCGGCAGGGTTTAAACACAGGTGAAGAACGGCAGCATGCCACTGGTGATCCATGTGCGTTAATGCCGGGCAACATTCCTTTACCTGAGGGATCACTCATGCCAGATATCGCGGATGCTCTTTCAGAAGACCGGCATGGCACGATTATCGCCCTTGAGATAACAGCCGGCGCAAAGACCGATTCCTTTCCTGCAGGCTATAACGAGTGGCGAAAGACTATCGGTTGTCGCGTTACCGCTCCTGCATCAGAGGGAAAGGCAAACCATGCAATAATTACGTTAATTTCTGAAAGGCTAGCCGTACCTGCCACAAAGGTGAGTATTCAATCCGGTGCCACCACCTCAAAAAAGCGGGTGCTCGTGGCGGGGATGAGTAAACCAGATCTTCTTGATCGGTTGAACGGCATCTCCGGATTGTAGTGTTTTTTTGTCTCTTTGCTGTTTTTTAGTGGGTAACGCATGTATTGAGAGAATTACAAAGATGGGGGCTGATGCCCCATACCCCCTGTACGATAAACGCCGCCGCTCCAGAAGGGACGCCCCCGCGGTGGTTCGAGTACATTTTTTATGAGCGTGATTTTTAAAAAAACCGCCTTGCCCAGCGAGGCTAAAAAACGAGGTGGTCGAGCGACCCCATCAGGGGTGGGATACATCAAGAACGAAATTTGATAACATAACTAACCCACATGAGATGACGATGAGCCGGTTTTTGTTTCACTGCATCAGATTCTCCAATAAAATTGTTATCTAAAAAAAAAGTATCGTTGTTTTTCCCGCTGGTAATTAACGTTATCAGACAATTTAAGTAATTTTACCTGATATATATAAGATATACCTATGATCAGGCATTACATGATTTGTATGATTCATGGGGGTGCGTTTACGTGTATTCACCGGATACTACCAAGTACCTTATTCATATCAGCCTCACTGCAGAGGGGGTGGTCGAGAAACCTGACGTAGTTGGTGCCATTTTCGGGCAGACTGAAGGGTTACTCGGCGAAGACTTAGACCTGCGGGATCTCCAGAGGACAGGGCGTGTCGGGCGTATTGACGTCCAGATAACCAGCAAGAAGGGCGAGACAAAAGGGGAGATTTTGATCTCCACCTCGCTTGACCGCGCAGAGACAGCCATCCTTGCCGCTTCACTTGAGACGATCGATCGGGTCGGGCCCTGCATTGCCCATGTCACCGTGGAATCCATTGAGGATATCCGCGTTGTCAAACGGAAAAAGATTGTCGAGCGTGCAAAAGAGATACTCCTGGACCGGTTTGAAGATGGGGTTATTGACAGCGATGAACTGCTGGATGATGTCCGGCAGGTCATACGGATTGAAAAGATCGGGTCCTTAGGAGAAGAGAAGATCCCCGTGGGTCCCAATGTCCAGGACTCGGATGCCATTATAATCGTTGAAGGCAGGGCTGATGTGCTGAATCTTCTCCGTTACGGGATAAAAAATGCTGTTGCAGTGGAGGGAACGCACATCCCCAGAATCGTAGTGGAGTTGTGCGAAAAGAAGACTGCTACGGCTTTTTTTGACGGTGACCGCGGGGGTGAGCTGATCCTGCGTGAGCTCTTACAGGTTGCCGATATCGACTTTGTTGCCTTCTCTCCCAAAGGGAAAAGCGTTGAAGACATGGCCAGGAAGGAGGTTATCAAGACCCTGCGGAACAAAGTGCCGGTTGAATACGTCCGCGACCAGTATTTTGAAGATTCCGCAGAGCTCCCGCAGGAGCTGCGGATCCCACGAACCTCCTCCCATGAAGATGGCGAGGATGCAGACAGAAAAGGAAAGCTTCCTGCAGGCATGAAACGGTCACGGGAAGCAAGGAAAGGCGGACCGCTCACGCTCCGGGATCATATCGATGATGTGAGGGGGAACAGCCTTGCCCGGTTTCTCACCGATGACCTGACCGTGGCAAAAGAACTGCAATCCGATGAAGTGGAAAAAGGCGTCGAGACTGTAGACAGTTCTGTTACCGGTCTTGTGGTCGACCGGACTGTCGACCAGAAACTCCTTGACCGGCTGGTGGGGAAGGGACTTGCATATGTGGCGGCAAAGGATTTCAAGGGGATTATCAAACGCCCGTTATCGATCCGTCTGATGAAAATGGGGTCGTAATATCCTTTCAGGGATACGTATTTATGGTACGTAAAACTATGTTATTGTCCGGAGTAATCGTATGCATAAAGAGGAACTGATCAACCTTCACCAGATGCTCTATGAAGTAAAAATTTACTTTGAAGGCTTGAATCCCGACCTCAAATTTCTCCAGTACAATGCATTAAAGATCACACCCTCCCAGCAACACAAGAGCAAGATGGAGCATAAGTATGCGATCTTTGTCCTGGGAAACGAGATTGCCAACGCAATGAAGGAAGTAGATTATTCGTCCTCAAGCAGGATATCGGCACGAATGAAGGAACTTGCTGAAAGAACCCTCAAAGAAATGGATGAATCATAATTTTTGGTTCTTCAAACAATTTCTGTACTCTTCTTCCCGATACAATCCCTTTTCTTTTCCCTGACAGCGGTTGTTCTTCCCCGCAATAATTCCCGATGATGAAGATACGTTAAAATCAGATCACGATCGATGATCGCTCATGCAGTATTATACCGATACTGAATGGGGACTTGATATCGGGCAGGTCAATATGGCTGTGGAATCGGCATTCGCTGATCATGGACGGGGACTTGTCCAGATGCCCCCCAAAGTATACATCACGCTGCCCGACGGTGATTTCAGGACGATGCCGGCGTACCTTCCCTCACTGTCCATTGCGGGTGTGAAAATTGTGAATGTCCATCCCAACAATACAAAAAAAGGACTTCCAACGGTGATGGCCCTTACCATAATCCTTGATATTGAGAGCGGTCAGCCCATTGCTGTGATCAATGCAACACAACTTACGGATATGCGGACGGGTGCAGCGGGTGCTGTCGCCGGCAAATACCTGTCTGCCAAAAAAGAGATTATCCTTGGGGTTATTGGTACGGGCAGGCAGGCACAAGCCCAGGTTACGGCGATCTCGCGGGAACTGAAGATCCGGCAGGTAAAGATCTGGAGCCGTAATCCTGAACATATCCGGAAATTTGCTGACCGGTTTATGGAATTTCCCTGCCGTGCCTCTTCCCTGGAAAACGCCTGCGATTGCGACGTCCTCGTTACCACGACCCCCTCAAGAAGCCCCCTTGTCAGGAGTGAATGGATCCATGAAGGGACCCACATCAATGCCATAGGAGCGGATGCCCCCGGAAAAGAGGAACTTGATCCTGCCCTGATCCTGCGTGCCCAGGTCTTTGTTGATGATCCTGCCCAGGCAATCCATTCAGGTGAAATTAACGTACCGATAAGCCAGGGCATTTACCGTGCAACGGACATTGCCGGAACTCTTGGTGAAGTGGTGATTGGAAAGAAAAAAAGGGCCGGTCCAGACACCATCACTATCTTTGACTCTACCGGGCTTGCCATCCAGGACCTTGCGATTGCCAGGATAGCAATGAAGCACGGGAAAACGATTGATCTCCCGTTTCCCTAAAAAAAAGAGCAATTATTCTTTTGATTGCGCGTATTTCTTCCAGACCTGTTCACGATAGACAGGGCCGCTGTTGTAGGTGCAGAAGGGAATGAGTTTTCCGTCAGGAGTTGCATAGTGGATGCAGCACCGCTGGACACGGTCAAGATCATAATTATACCGGTCCATGAAATGCATGGTACCGATAAAAAGTGCATTCCAGTGGAATTCCCTGAGCGCTTCAAAGTTCTGCCCGATGAGCGTCTTTCCGATAATCTTCCAGAACTCGGTCGTGTTCCCCTGCTCGCCATTCTTCACGGAATCGTGCATGTTTTTGACACCTTCCAGCAGTGCCGTATATTTATTGATGGTGCCGCCTTTCCTGAGTTTCTCTGCCATCTGTTCGATCGATTCAAAGAATTTCTCTACATCCACCATCCGGTTTACCGGAATAACAGACCCATCATTCTGGACAAAGACGTAGGTAGCTGCACCGCAGTGCGGGTGGGCGGTGAACCTGACCTGGGGCCGCCCGGTATAGGCCTCTACAAGATCGGAGAAGGGGAGTACACAGGGAACCGGGTAGAAATCATCCTTTCTTAAGACTCCCTGCATCTGTTCTTCAATATCTGCCAGCACATCCGGAATCGTGATGCGCGATTTTTTGACATCATCATCAGTCGCTGCACCGGTAAAGGCGATCGGCTGGAAGTTAACACCCCTGATCACCGAGATATTTTTTACGGCAAACCTGATGATATCGCCCAGCTCGTTATCATTCTTCCCCAGAATTACGGTCGGGACCAGCACGACGCCAAGACGGACATTTTTGAGATTCTCGATCGCTTTCTCATGGAATTTTAAATACGGGTTGGTTGCCATGCTGACGCCATCAAAGTGGAGGTAGACGATACTGAGTCCTGAATCTTTGAGCTGCTGGGCATAGCCGGGTTCGTTTGCGATCCGGATGCCGTTGGATGCAATCTGCACCTGGGGAAAGCCCATTGATTTTGCTTTTTTGATGATCTCCACCAGATCTTCCCGCATCGTGGGTTCGCCACCGGAGAATTGTACAGCGGGAGCAGGGACGGGTTTTTCATCCCTGAGAACGGTCATCATCCTGACAATATCCTCAAAATCCGGTTCGTACACAAATCCGCACGCACGGGCATTGGCAAAACAGAAATCGCAGTCAAGATTGCATCGGTTCGTGAGATCGATATTGGCAAGCAGGGTCTGCGAATGGTGATTGTTGCACAACCCACAGGAAGACGGGCAGCTTTCGGGGGGAGCAATATTCTGGGGATTTGCAATACCGGTGCCTATTGCACCGTAGTGTTCGAACCGGTGATACAATGCCGGATCTGACCAGTAGAGGTTATGGAATTTTCCGTGCCGGGGGCACGTACTGTTCAGCCAGATCTTTCCCTCTTCTTCCACGATATCCGCATCAATTGCGGAATTACATGTGGGGCAAAGACTCCGAGTTTTTTTAATCAGCATTGATGTCCACCCGTTGCACAATTGTTCAGATTTATCTCATTTAGAGTAACCTTAATGTTTGTGCCTGCTCTTTATTACAGGTATTGGAGTGCTACAGTATTAGTGTTGATTTTTTCCTGCTGCTATTGCTTTCCGCGGTCTGGATAATGCTCCCAGCATATCTCCCCAACCCGGTTGCTGCGCTCTTCGGAGGAGGCACCCCCATTGACCTGAGGAGGAATTTCTCTGACGGAAAGCGGGTATTTGGCGATGGCAAAACATTCCGTGGGCTTTGTATGGGAATTTTGGCCGGCATCGGGATTGGGTTAGTGCAGATCTGGATTTCGGGCACGTACGGACTGGAGTACCTGCCCCGTCATACGTACCTGTCGATTATGCTGCTTGCAATCGGTGCACTTCTCGGGGATTTGTGCAAGAGCTTCTTTAAGCGGAGATTCGGGAAAGAACGGGGGACAAAATGGCCAGTCGCCGATCAGTATGATCTTGTGGCAGGAGCATTGATCCTCCTGCTGGTCGTTGATCCGTCATGGCTTTTTGCAAACATGACCCTCCCGGCTTTCATTCTCATCCTGGTCCTCACTCCGGTCCTTCACCGGGCGGTAAATATTATTGGTTATTATATGGGTGTCAAGGAGGTTCCCTGGTGAACACTATTGCAGACCTGCTCCTCAGGCATAAGGCAATCGAATTTGGCGAATTCACACTCGCCTCTGGCAAAAAGAGCCCGTACTACATTGATGTAAAATCCGCCGTAACCAACCCGGATCTCCTCGTGGCCATTGCATCGGCAATTGCACACACACACACATTCGATGTGGTCGCCGGTGTTGCTGTTGGCGGTATCCCTCTTGCTGTCGCAACCTCAATCATTACAAAAAAGCCCTATGCGATCATACGGGCTGCAGAAAAGAGCCATGGGAAAAAAGACGTCATCATCGGTACGGTTAAAGACACCGATGTCTTACTTGTTGAAGATGTTACAACCTCCGGAGGATCGGCGCTCTACGGAATTGGTGCCCTTCGGGCTGCGGGTGCACGGGCGGATCGTGTTGTTACGGTTGTTGACCGCGAGCAGGGCGCAGGAGAGATGCTCAGGCAACAGGGCGTGCGCCTTCTCCCGCTGGTAAAAGTCAGCGAGATCTTACAAGAGTAAACCATTTTTATTGTTTAGCGCAAGAGTACCTGGATATGAAAATTCTCGTTGTGGGCGGGGGAGGAAGGGAACATGCAATAGCCCGTGCACTTGCCCGCAACAGTGAAACTGAAATTTTTTCCGTGATGGCAAAACAAAATCCCGGGATCTCCCGGATTGCGAAAGGAGTCAGGTTCTGCAGGGAGACCGATATACCCCGGATTATGTCGTATGCACAGGAAACCGGTGTTGAATATGCCTTTATTGGTCCTGAAGCGCCGCTTGAAGCAGGGATCGTGGATCAGCTCGAATCTGCAGGTATCGATTGTGTGGGGCCCACGCGTGCAGCAGCCCGGATAGAGACGGATAAGGCGTTCTGCCGCGGGATGATGGATCAGCACAATATTGACGGATGCCCGAAATACCGTGTCTTTCACACACCAGCCGATGCGATCTCGTTCATCAATGACCATGACGGGGATCTCGCAATAAAACCGATCGGGCTTACCGGGGGGAAAGGAGTGCGGATCATGGGCGAGCAGGTTGACCGGGCAGGGGCGATCGCGTATGTGAAATCTTTGAGCGGCGGCGTTGTACTTGAAGAGCGCCTTATCGGTGAGGAGTTTACCCTGCAGGCGTTTGTTGATGGTATTCGCCTGGTCCCCATGCCGCTTGTACAGGATCATAAACGTGCGTTTGACGGGGATCTCGGGCCAAACACCGGGGGCATGGGCTCCTATTCGATGCCCGATCATATGCTTCCCTTTGTCTCAAAAGGTGACTATAAAAAAGCGCTTGCGATTATGCATTCCACCGTTGCTGCCCTGGAAAGAACCGGACACCCCTACAAGGGGATACTGTATGGCCAGTTCATGAATACCGCAAAAGGTCCAAAAGTCATCGAATTTAATGCCCGGTTTGGCGATCCGGAGGCAATGAATGTGCTCTCCCTGCTCAAATCCGATCTTTCTGATATCGTTGTTAACATCACCAGAGGATCACTTTCTGCTGCAAACGTAGCCTTTGACCAGAAAGCAACCGTATGTAAATATATTGTACCTGAAGGGTATCCGGATTCTGCAGCTGCCGGGGATCCGATAATGATTGGCACTCATACCGGGGCACTCCTCTATTATGCGAATGTTGAGGAACGGGGGGGTAAACTCTCCACCCTGAGCTCACGGACTCTTGCATTTGTTGGCATTGGCCCAACTCTTGAAGAGGCAGAAAAGAGTGCGGAACTATCGGCATCTGCAGTCAAAGGCCGCGTGCGCTACCGGCGCGATATTGGAACCAAAGCACTGCTTGACCGGCGTATTGCCCATATGAAGGAGTTACGATGAAGAAGGATTTTCTGTCGATTCTCGATATCAGCAAAGGTGAGCTTGAGCAGATCCTGTGCGAAGCAGGACAGCTCAAAACGCTGAAAAAAGAGGGTAAAGTTCACGATGTCCTGCGCGGTAAAAACCTTGCCATGATCTTTGAGAAGTCATCCACCAGGACGCACATCTCGTTTGAAGTGGGCATGAACGAGCTGGGGGGTCATGCCCTTTTTTTAAATGCCCGCGACATGCAGATCTGGCGGGGTGAAGAGATCCGCGATACTGCACGGGCAGCTTCCCGGTATGTCTCCGGCCTGATGATCCGTGCCTATAAACACAGTACCATCGAGGAATTTGCACGTCACGCCACGATTCCGGTCATCAACGGGCTTTCCGATCTCGAGCATCCCTGCCAGCTGCTCGCCGACATCATGACCATACAGGAGCATTTCGGCTCGACCCGCGAACTTCGGGTGGCCTGGGTCGGGGACGGGAACAATGTCTGTAATTCGCTGATCCTCTCCACCGTCCTCACCGGGATGAACGTGACGGTTGCAACGCCTAGAGGGTATGAACCGGCAGAGGAGATCGTGAAGAAAGCACACGCCATTGGCGGGAAAGTAACCCTTGTCAGGAAGCCGGAACAAGCCGTGAAGGATGCGGATATTATCGTTACTGACACATGGATCTCCATGGGCGATGATGCTGAACGTGAAGAGCGTATGAGGGTGTTTCGCGACTACACAGTTGATGCAACGCTTATGCGGCATGCCTCTCCTGATGCACGGGTGCTCCACTGTCTCCCGGCACACCGCGGCCAGGAGATCGCCGATGAAGTGATGGAAGGGGGCCAGAGCCTTGTCTGGGATGAAGCGGAAAACCGGCTCCATGCACAAAAAGCACTGCTGGTGCGGATGCTGAAAAAATAAAAAAAATAAAAAAAAAGATTTTTTTTAAAGAGATTATTACTTATCGGTAACGAATGCGGTTAACTGGTCACGCATATATGTTTCAACTTTCTGCATTATCTCAAGTTTACCACGGAATGCAAGGAGATCCCGTTCATCCCCTTCCATATTGGCAAATTTGATCTTCTCTCTTCTATCAACGACTGTTACCTCGAATTTTTTCGAGATATCCAAAATTATTTTCTGGGGGACACCCGGGGGGATAATGATATCATATAACGGTTCTTCATCTGGCATATTCTTTCACCTTGTTCATTTACCTATCTTGATCCGCCGGCTCATAATACATGGGCCCCCGCGGACGCCCCCAATCGGATTTTTGGGTTTACCAAGTGAGTTCATGCAGCGTCCCATCAGTGCTGCGCCCCTGCCAAGCCCGTCATCAACAAAAACAAGATGGTCAACAGGGTCATCAAAGAGGTTGCGCTCGATAATTCCCTCAAGAATATAATCGGGTTTTCGCCCCGAGATTGCCGCCCGGCCGGTAAACCCGATCGACGAATTCCTCGGGACGAGGTTCTCTCCGACAGCAACATCGATCAGGCGGAGTGCCATCTTTACGCAGACACGATCGACAACTTCATTAAGAGTAGCAAGATTGTATTTTTTATGGATTTCTGCACCTATTGCAACCAGTTCATGCAGCTGATCACTGTTCACCCCACAGTCACACCCGATCATTGCGATGCCGGATTCTTTGGCGAGCCGTGCATTGACCGGCACACGCCCGAACCGGTCGCGTTCCGGCGGTACGATCCGGATATCAATATGCTTGTGGCATCGTTCGACATAATCATCTACAACCTTGCGGTTCCCTCCGCTGAATAATCCCCCGGTCACGCTGTGTTCACCGAAGATATCCAGTGCGGTTCCTGTCCGCTCATGCACAAGGCCGGTTCCCCTGACAAGTGCATCGGGGATCGCACCGGCAAGCCCGCAGAAATTCCCGACGGTTTTTGCAAACGGGTTTGGGCTGTCAGGTTGCACATCACTCGTTATCCTTCCGTCAAGTGTGGTTCCGAAATCAACGGAGATGCACGGGTTACGAAAATCAACCGGTGTCCATTTTGCCCCCTCCTTGATTCCCGCCATCGCGAGCTCTCCTTCCATTTCGTTCGCGACCATTTCGACCCCGGTTGAACCAACGGGAGGAATCACACCGGCAACCGCACCGACAAACACAACTTTGTCGGCAAAGCTGAACGGCTGGAGTTTTTGTGACTGGTTTTCCTTTGACATCGGGGGAGTCATCTTACGGGGAGGTACTCCTGCGATCAGGCATCCGTTTGCAAGCGCAATGACAAAATCCCCAATCTGGTCTGGGGACTCCATCTCGGCAACGACTCCTGTGCTGCGGACAACAAAATCAAGATCTTTTATCACATCCAGACGAGCATCTTTGTGGCACTGGAGCAGGGTATCCCTGACAAGCTCGGTGACTGATTCCCGGGTAAGTTCTGTCCCGTCAAGTGTTGCACCAAATATGGTTTCCCCGGGTTTTGGAGGGCGGATGTCCCGGCTCATACTTACTGTTTTATGTATCACATAGGACATCCCGGTTTCAAGATTCACACCAGTCAGGATACATTTGGTGGTAGTATTCCCCATCTCTACGGACGCAACAATAAAATAGGGCTTGTTTTTATATTCAGGGACCTGCATTCCCGGGCCATGGGCAATCTGTGGGGGTGGGGGACTTTCAACAATATGCGGTTTTGGTTTAATAAAGCGGGAAAAAAAACTGGCGCACATTAGTATCCGTTTCTTTATTGTCAATCCATATAAGTTTCTATTTTCCTCTCAATCCATGACGAGGATAATTTTCCATCAACACAAAATATAAGCATATAAAGAATCTATGAAGGTCTATGGCACAATTTGCCTGTATGGTAGAATGAGGTGAAAAAATGGTCAAACTTACTCCGGAAATGAAAGAAGTATTTGCCAAGCAAAAAGTATTTGCTGCTGCAACTGCCTCAAAGAATGCTATCCCGAATGTCGCGCCGGTAGCAACCGTCCAGCTTATTGCTGACGATACCATCTGGATTGGAGACAATTATATGGTAAAGACGCTCTCAAATGTCAAGGAAAATCCCCACATGGCCCTCTATATCTGGGATCCGGAAAAGAGGCGCTGTTTCCAGATCAAAGGGACGGTAACGGTAAAGACCAGTGGTCCGGAGTATGAAAAGATTAAAGCGCAGATCAAGGAAAAAGGAGCACACTATCCAGCAAAAGGGCTTCTCATTCTTTCAATCAAGGAAGTATTCGAATGCACCCCGGGTCAGAATGCCGGGAAAAAGATAGAATAAAATTAATTTTTTTGGAGATATTTTTACTTTTTTGAGGTTTTTTTGTTTTTCAGGGTATGTACAAGTCGCGCCTGTAACCCGAAATAATGGGAGACACCAATCGCGTGGCACTGATCAATGGATGTACTGTCAAACGATACAAGATCACTGGAATAAATTGCATCAGGAGAACTCCTGCCAAGCACCCGGACATTGCCCTTGTAGAGCTCAAGATCCACGCTCCCGTTCACCCGCTCCTGTGTTGTGTTGATGAAGGCATTCAGGGCGGCATAAAGCGGTTCGTAGACAAGTCCTTTATAGGCAAGTTCAGACCATTTGTCATCCACCATCCGCTTAAAGGCAAGTTCCTGCCGGGTCAGCACAAGCCCCTCGAGATCCCGGTGTGCCAGGAGAATAACCGTTGCTGCAGGGTGCTCGTAATTCTCCCGTGCCTTGAGCCCAAGTATACGGTCTTCAATCATATCATTGCGGCCGATCCCGTGTTTTCCGGCCCGTTCGTTCAGATTCTGGATTAATTCGTAACCTGCGAGTTTCTTCCCGTTCAGGGCAACAGGAGTACCGGCTTTAAATTCAAGCCTGAGTTTTTCCGGTGTATCGGGAGCTTTTTGTGCCGGTACCGTCCACAGATAGATCTCTTCGGGGGGGTGATAGGCAGGATCTTCAAGCAGTCCGCCTTCAATGCTCCGGCTCCAGCAGTTCTCATCCATGCTCCAGGGCTTGTCCTTTTTTACCGGTACCGGAATGTTATGCTGCCGGGCATACTCGATCTCCCAGTCACGGGTCAGGTTCAGTTCGCGTATGGGTGCAACAACCTCCAGGCCGGCACCGCGGATAATTACATCGAACCTGAGCTGGTCGTTGCCTTTACCCGTGCACCCGTGTCCGATCGCCGTTGCGCCCTCCTTGTGTGCAACCTTCACTACTTCCTCAGCAATGAGGGGGCGGGCAAGGGAAGTGCCCATCGGGTATCCCTCATAGGATCCATTCGCCCGGATGGCCGGGAAGATATGCTCGTTTACAAATTTTTCCCGGGCATCGATCGTGTAATGACGGTCCGCAAGTTTTTTTCCTTTTTTAGTTGCGATATCGATCTCTTCATCCCGCTGACCCACGTGGACAGCAACAGTGACGACGCGATCATAATCATACCGTTCCTTTAGGAGCGGGATGCAGATGGAGGTGTCAAGCCCTCCTGAATATGCAAGAACTATAGTACCTTTTCCCATGATTGATACTCCACCCGGATAGTAATGGAATACAGGTATGCAGTGTAAGCATATATTTTCGAGGGCAGAAGTTCAGGACACGGGTGTTACCGGAAGGAGGAGACCTGAATTGGTGTCCAGAAGAACATAAAAAAGGGTTGTTCAGGAAGATTAATCCTGAACGATTATTGATTCTGACTTACTTTGTAACGATTATCTGTCCAGTTGTTCGTGGCTGGAATGTGGTTACATAATCGAACGATCCAACTTTGTCAAAGGTTACTTCAAAGGTCTTTCCATAGGGTATTCCAACCGTGCCAAAGTAAGCCTGTGTCCCAACACCAGTGGATTGAATACCATGGGGCTTGTAGGGGTCATCGTTCTTCCAGACAACTTTGCTGCCAACCGGCACATATATTGTTGTACCAGGGGTAATTGTCATGGAAGAAGTGAAGGTGATCGTGAATGATGGCTGCGGTGTTGGCGTCGGGGTAGGTGTCGGGGTTGCTGTGGTGTTCACGACTACAACTGCCGTGGTTGGTACCGGGGTCGGGGGAACCGTTGTAACAACGGTTGTCGGAACAGGAGTTGGTATGGGCGTAACTACAGGTGCTGGCTGGGATGTGCAGCCCGCGAGAAGAATCCCGATGAACAGGATCGCGAGAACAACAAAAATTTTCTTCATGCATCATTTTTTGCTATTTCGGTATATAAGGATATTCAATTAATGTGTACCGTACACTGCATTCTATTGAATGATATTGAGCCTTATAATGAAAAAATGGTGTACTAAAACAGAATATTTCGGGAAATTTATCCCGCGTTCACTTCAGATAATGGCTGAGCGGCTCGAGCGTGACCTTCTCACGCTTGATCGCATCAATCGCAAGTGCTGCCGCACGCGCTCCCTGAAGCGTAGTGATATACGGGATCCCAAAATCTACAGCCGACCGCATGATCTGGTAATGGTCCTGCCGCGATTGCTTGTCCTGAGGGGTGTTGATGATAAGGCGGATCTCGCCATGCCGCATCATATCAAGCACATTAGGGGAGCCTTCCTGTAATTTCCTCACCAGGTGCGCTTCAACACCCGCTTCATACAGGTAATCGACGGTCCCTTCAGTTCCGTACAATACGAGCCCGAGATCCCGCAGCTGCCGTGCGATCGGGATCACCTCGTCTTTCTGCTCGATATTGACCGAGATGAAGATATTGCCTTTAAGCGGGAGTTCATTATCCGCTGAAATGCACGCCTTGTAAAACGCAAGCCCGAAGTCGTAATCTATCCCCATTACTTCACCGGTGCTTTTCATTTCGGGGCCGAGCATGGTATCGACGCCGGCGAGCTTATTGAAGGGAAGCAGCACCTCTTTGACTGCAACGTGTTCTATTACGCGCTCCTTATAGCCAAGATCGCGCAGTTTCTTTCCCACCATAACTTTCGCTGCAATTTTGGCAACAGGTATTCCGGTGGCCTTTGATACAAACGGCACGGTGCGGCTTGCACGCGGATTTGCTTCAAGAACATACACCACGTTATCCTTGACCGCAAGCTGGAGGTTAACAAGTCCCACCACCCCAAGCCCGAGTGCTATCTTTTTTGTATAATCCCGTATCGTGTCTAAAACCGCCAGAGAGAGCGACTGGGTCGGTATAACGCAGGCGGAATCTCCGGAGTGAATGCCCGCCTGCTCGATATGCTCCATGATACCCCCGATAAGAACCTCTTCACCATCGCAGACTGCATCAACATCGAGTTCGATGGCATTCTGGAGATAGGAATCGATGAGTACCGGATGGTTTTTGCTGACCCGGACTGCCTCTTTCATGTAGGTTTCGAGTTCACGCTCATCGTGAACGATCTCCATTGCCCTGCCGCCAAGAACATACGATGGCCTGACAAGTACCGGATACCCGATCCGCTCTGCCATAGCCCTGGCATCCCCTTCAGAATACGCAGAGCTGTTCGCCGGGGTGGGAATGTTGAGTTTATCCATGAGCATGCTGAAACGGTCGCGATCCTCTGCAATATCCATGGCATCCGGACTTGTCCCGAGAATTTTGGTCATAAGACCCAGCCGTTTGATTTCCTCTTCGATCGGGACCGCAAGATTTACGGCATTCTGTCCGCCAAACTGCACCATCACGCCATAATAATAATCCTTTTTTAAGATGTTTACAACATCTTCGAGCTGCATCGGTTCAAAAAAGAGCCGGTCGGATGTGTCAAAGTCCGTGGACACCGTTTCGGGATTGTTATTCACGATGTGCACCTCAACCCCTTCATCACGCAGCGCCTGGACTGCGTGGACAGTGCAGTAATCGAACTCGATCCCCTGCCCGATGCGGATGGGGCCGGAGCCGAGGATCAGGATTTTCTTGTTCTCATTCGGGATAATCTCACAGGTCTGCTCGAACGTGGAGTAGAAATACGGCGTGTTTGCGGGAAATTCCGCTGCACAGGTGTCTACCATCTTGTATGTGGGAAGACCCGCCATCTCTTCCACCTGCTCTTTTGAAAGCCCGGTGATCTTCACTAAGTCCGCATTTGAAAACCCGTATCGTTTTGCGGCGAGAATGTCCCGGAGTTCAGAATGAGTTACAAGATGCTTTTCCATGTCAACAATGTTTTTGAACTTCTCTAAAAAGAACGGGGTAATGGAGGTGAGCTGGGCAACCTCATCCACCGGGAACCCCTGGCGGAAGGCATCAAAGAGGCAGTGGAACCGCTCATCGGTGGGACGCGAGAGGATCATGCGGATCTCGCTTGGGCTCGTATGCGGGATGATATCCGTGTCAATCGAGCGTTTTGCCTTCATGAGGGCTTCTTCAATCGTCCTGCCGATTGCCATTACCTCTCCCGTGCTCTTCATGGAGGTGGAGAGTGTCCTGTCTGCTCCTTTGAACTTGTCAAAGGGCCAGCGGGGGACTTTGACAACGATATAATCAATGGTGGGTTCAAACGATGCAGGGGTGCACCCGGTTACCGTGTTGATAATTTCATCAAGGCGCATCCCGATTGCAATTTTTGCCGCAACCCGTGCAATAGGATACCCAGTTGCTTTTGATGCGAGTGCTGACGAGCGCGAGACACGGGGGTTTACCTCAATAACGTAGTAGTTCCCGTTTTTATAGGCAAACTGGATGTTGCAGCCTCCCTGCACATCAAGAGCACGGATAATCTTTATCGCTGCACTCCGCATCATCTGGAACTCGTCATCCCTCAGGGTAAGGATCGGGGCAACAACCACACTTTCACCGGTATGAATCCCCATGGGGTCGATGTTTTCCATACCGCAGATGATAATGCAGGTGTCTGCCGAATCGCGCATCACTTCAAATTCGATTTCTTTCCAGCCCATTACGCTCTCTTCGACAAGTACCTGGTGGATGCGGGACCGGGAGAGCCCGAGTTCAATAATCCGGATCAATTCCTCTTTTGTTTTCCCAATACCTCCACCGGCCCCTCCCATGGTATATGCCGGGCGCACAACAGCTGGCAGTCCTACGGTGTTAATTGCCTCATCAACCTGGCTGAGTGAATTCAGAATAACACTTTTTGGGACCGGTTCCCCGATTTTCACCATGAGATCCCGGAACTTTTCGCGATCCTCGCCCCGGTATATGGCCTCAAGGGGTGTGCCGAGGATTTCAACGCCTTTCAACGCTCCCATCTCAGCAAGTTCAGCAGTTATGTTGAGCCCGGTCTGCCCCCCCATACCGGAGAGGACACCATCAGGCTTTTCCTTCTCGATGATCTTTGCTATCACGTCAGCCCGAAGGGGTTCGATATAAATGGTGTCTGCCATATCCGGGTCGGTCTGGATGGTTGCCGGGTTGGAGTTGACGAGGACTACTTTTACTCCCTCCTCGCGCATTGCACGACAGGCCTGGCTGCCCGAAAAGTCAAATTCTGCCGCCTGCCCAATCTGGATCGGTCCGGACCCGATGATCAGGACCTTTTTGATATTTTCCCGTTTGGGCATTACCTGAGCCTCCTGAACAGACCGTCAAAATAGTGACATTCCGTATCCAGCGGGCCTGCATGTGCTTCGGGATGGAACTGGACACACGAAATGTTCAGATGTTCACTTTCAAAGCCTTCCACGGTTTTATCATTTGCATTGATGAACGTGACATCGGATCCTTCAGGAAGAGAATCTCCATCAACAGCAAAGCCATGATTCTGGGTAGTGATAAAGATCCTGCCGTCCTTAAACCGCACCGGCTGGTTTGAGCCGCGGTGACCGAATTTGAGTTTGTAGGTATCGCCGCCAAGAGCAAGTGCGGTGATCTGGTTGCCCATGCAGATCCCAAAAATGGGAAGCTCGCCGATGCATCTCTTTACGGTCTTGATGGTCGGGCGTGCGGTCTTTGGATCTCCCGGACCATTGGTGATGAAGAGACAATCCGGTTCAATTCGGAAAATATCTTCCGGTGTTGCGTTGTAAGGGAATACATACAGATCACCGTTCCTGCGGGAGAGACTTGTGAGCATGTTGTTCTTGAGACCAAGGTCAATAATGGCGATTTTCTTTCCCGTTCCCGGGATGCGGTACTGGGTTTTACAGGAAACTGCAGGTATAAGGTCGTAGTCTGATATGGGGGAGGTCTTTTTTGCCAGTTCAACGGCATGTTCGAAATTGTCATCTCCTACAACAAGAGCCGCCCGTAAGGTACCCTTAACCCTCGTTTTGATAGTAAGCATCCGGGTATCCACACCACAAATGCCCAAAAGTCCGTTCTGTTCAAAATAATTGCGGAGTGTGGGTTTTACATCGGGTTTCTCACAGATCTCACGGCAGACTGCACCGAATGCCTTGACATTTTTGCTCTGCATATTCTGTGTATCAGCACCGTAATTCCCGATCTGCGGGAACGTGAACATCAGAATCTGACCATAATAACTGGGATCGCTGAGCGCCTCCATATACCCGCTCATGAGCGTATTAAAGACGAGTTCCCCGGAACACTCGCCTTCAATGCCAAACCCCTCCCCAATCACATAATCTCCATCTTCCAGACCCAGAACCGCTTTCATGATTTCCAAATATAGTGCGCCCGAATAGTTATTAACGATAGTGCAGGTATCACCGGTATATTTCATTGTTCCTGCAGATTTCGTCATAAAACAATCCCAATGATGTGTATTGCCTGATGCAGGGAAGCAGGGAATTGTTTTCAGGTCTTTTAAAAAAAAACCTTGTGCTGGCACGGATACGCATAAAAAGGGCAAGTGTTGATATTCAAATGTCTTTAAGACTCAAATGAGGGTGAAACCCATGGGAACCTTTGGAAGAAAGATTGTTGATACCGATGTTGACGACCTGGTGAAGCTCCTCAACAAGGCATTTTCCGATGAATGGCTCGCATATTACCAGTACTGGATCGGCTCAAAGATTGTCCGCGGGCCTAACAAGGAGGCAGTTATCGCCGAGCTCACGCTCCATGCAACGGAAGAACTCGGGCATGCAGTCCTGCTCACCACGCGGATCATCCAGCTCGGCGGGACACCGGTCACAAAACCGCAGGACTGGTATAAACTCACGAACTGCGGGTACGATGCACCCGATGACCCTTATGTGATCAAGGTGCTTGAACAGAATATCAAAGGCGAGCAGTGCGCCATCAAGAGCTACAACAGCCTCTTGAAAAAGACCAGAGACAAAGACCCGGTCACCTATAATATCGTGCTTGGCATCCTCCAGATGGAAGTTGAGCACGAGGAGGACCTGCAGGCGCTCCTGGAAGATATCACGGTGATGATGAAGAATCGTTGATATCCTTCATCATCCTTTTCCCGTCCTTTAAAAACCAGGTAAACCTCTTTTTTATCTCCTCCTGATGGTTGAGAATCTAAAAAAAACTCCGGTTCATCCGGTCCGGAAGATGATACATTACATAAATCTCCTCTTCTTTTTTTCCTGGTGTCGAAGAACCGGTGTGCCCTATCTTCTCCCCTTTTTCAGGAATAAAAAAAATCCATCAATCCACTGGCCGGAATACATCCCTATTTTTATATAGTAATTACAGCAATTTCCATGAACAGGATGCGTGGTGGTTTTTTCATGGTTGTTGAACACGTAAACGGGAAAAAGAAAGGTACCGTCATGCTGTATGCCCTGAGCACCTGCGGGTGGTGTGCGAGGACAAAAGAATTGTTACGGACACTTGGGGTAGACTTTGACTATACCTATGTGGATCTCCTCGAGGGAAAAGAGCAGGATGATGTGATGAATGAGGTCGAGAGATGGAACCCGAAGGGCTCATTCCCGACGCTGGTCATCAAAGATAAGACAGGTATTATCGGATTCCGTGAAGATGAAATCCGGGAGGCACTGAAATAATGAATCCGGCAGATATTGAGGAAAAAGAGATCGACCGGATATATGTAATCATTAAAAAGGAGGCAGAAGGCGGGGGTTACTTCCTGAACCCCGACGTTGACTTCACGAAAAATCTCGTACGGGGACTGCTGAAAAATGAGCAGCGCTACGGGTATCGTGCCTGCCCCTGCCGTCTCGCCGCGGGAAATAAGGATGAAGACCTTGATATTATCTGCCCCTGCAATTACCGGGATCCCGATCTCGATGATTTTGGCGCTTGCTACTGTGCTCTCTATGTCAGCGGAGCGATCGCCGGCGGCAAAACGCAGGAAGCACCGGTTCCTGAACGACGGCCACCACGATCCGGGCGTGGTAAAAAGAAGGTGGTGCAGACCATCCCCGTTGCACCTGCACTATCCCTGTCACTCCCGGTATGGCGATGTACGGTCTGCGGGTATCTCTGCGCCCGCGAACAGCCACCGGGAATCTGCCCGATCTGCAAAGTGACAAAAGAGCGGTTTGAACGGTTCCTGTAACTATCCTTTTTTTCAGTACTTGCAGTGCTGACTACGTGTTTTTATTCGTCCATTCCCCGGATAGTACCGTTCCGGCTGATCGTGGGGTTCAGGAATGGGGGATAACGAAGAGTAATAAACGGGAATTTTTTTCGTGATGTATCGGTTTTACAACCCTGCTGAAGAGGAACTGGCCATCACCCTGCGATCATGTTCCCAATCCTGATATAATACAGCTGCCCAATAGTACGGGTAATGGCAGGCACCATCCAAATCGAGATCATCGGCCTGAAAAATGCTGAGTGCTGCCCGTTTCCCTGCGATGAGAACCGCACCTGCGGGCTCTCCTCATGCTATCCAACGGGTAAACTCACGTCTGCGTTTGAGGTACTGGCCACAGAACTCAAAAACGAGTACGGTGACCGGGTGGATCTCAGACTCACGCTGGTTGATGACCATGTACCGGATTATGTAAAAAATCTCATAGAAACTGACTATCCCCCGCTGCCCATTGTGCTGGTGAACAAAAAACTCACCCGTATCGGGCGCATCGCGCTGGACCGGATAAAAAAAGAGATTGAAAAAGAATTTTAGTTATTCAATTATTGAGAGTACACCGGTAGCAAGATCGTAATAGAGGCCATGAACCTGCACTCTCTTCTCATCAACTGCTTTTTTCAGCAGGGGATAGGTATGGAGGTGTTCGATCTGGAGTCTCACGTTCTCCTGTTCTATCTGGCGGTACCTCTCCTCCTTTTCGAGCACGGTTGTCGGGGGAGTGATCTTTTTATCCACCCGCTCTTTTGCATCACGGGCATTGTTCAGCCAGAGCGGTATGTAAGAATCGGTGCTTTCCTTATCGAGTGCCCGGATCGCACCGCAGTTTGAATGCCCGCAGATGACCACGTCCTGAACCTTGAGGTGCACAACAGCGTATTCAAGTACGGTTGCAAAGTTCCAGTCGTGGATTGGTACGATATTCCCGATATTTCTCTGGATGAACAGTTCCCCCGCTTTTGCCTGGGTGATATGCCCTGTCTGGAGTCGTGAGTCTGAGCACCCTATCCAGAGCACCGTCGGGTGCTGACTGGATGCCAGTTCGCGGTAGTAGTCGATATTCGGGGTGAAATCAGATTCTCTGAACTTATAATTTCCCAGCAATAATTTGTCGATCATTGTGTAGCATTCTCCTCTGTTTATGGCAACTCCCCATTACACACACCTCAGGTAGTTTGCCGTAGTGTTCAGTCGAATGGGTAATAGTTAAATTTTGTGTTTTTACTCCTGTACTCGTGGAGCAGGATAAAAATGGGGGGCATACCCCGCAGTTCTTTGTTCTTTTTATGAAAAACCCGAAAATGTTCTCTGCGCGCATAGAATGTGATTATCGATATTTATTGCCGGATTTTCCATCAGGGCTATATTTTTTGTTAAATGACTGGATCACTTGTTCTTTGTTCAGAAGAAGTCTGAACATATTTTAAAAAAATCGGTATTTTCCCCAAAAACCTGCAGGTGCTTTTATGCTTCTGAAGTGGTAACATAATAAAATTGACATCCAAACGATGATCTGAATGGACGATTACCCTTATTATATCACTACCCGAATAACTGTTTTTGTGGAGGTGCTGTATACCGATCATTGCTTCTTATGCTGACCCGGAACCGTTCAGCGAGGACCAGACCCTTCTTACCCTTTATACACTTGCAGGAGAGGAGAGCGGAGGTTTTGTCACATTCCGCCCTCATTTTTTCATTCAGATTGGTAAAGCCTTGTTTTCTCAGGGTATCATTGCCTCACCGGTTCAGATTATCGGTGCTGTGGATGTACGGGAGCTTACCTCTGCTGAACTCGCTCGTGCCGAACGGGAGCTCTGGACCCATTACCATCAGCAGACCGCTGATCGGGTCAATGACCGGCTCTTTGCAGCCTTTGCTGGCATCAAACTGATTGGGGTGGCACGGTGCTCACGCCATCCGGACGGTCTTGAAGTCGACGCTGTCTATGTTCTGGATGAATACCGGCGCCATGGATTTGCCCGTTCGGTTATGATCCTTCTCATCGAGGAGTGCGGCAGGAAGGAGACTCTCTATATGCACTCGAAGATTGAACTGGTGGATTTCTATGGAAGTCTGGGTTTCCTCCCAATGACCGAGAGTGATCTGCCAAAAACAATCCGGGACCGGTTCGGGTTCTGCATGGGGAATCTCAAGGGGATAGATGTCTGCCCGATGAAACGTGATCCCACTGCTCTTACTACGGAACAGAATACCTGATACGGGTGCAGGGCATGAAAAATCGATCCATATTCGATCGGGAAACTGGAGAAAAAATGTGTAATTATCTGCTGCGTACGCACAGGTATGTGCGGAGCCGGGTTATTGGGAGTGAAGAATGATTGTTGAACTTTTCGTTCTCGCAATTATAATTCTTTTTGCCGGTACAATCTTTCCCCTCATAGCTGCATCGTTGGACCGGAGATCCGTACGGACGATCTCGCTCTCCTGTACAATCGTTGCATCCATTCTGCTGGGGAGTCTCTCTCTTATGGTCCTGCTTTCCGGTGAATCAGTGTTCTTTTCTCTCTACCAATCCCTCCCTGCATTTTCCCTCTCATTTGTTATCGACCGGCTCGCTTCATTTTTCCTGCTCATTATCGCAGTCGTATCGGCTTGTGTTGCCCTCTACTTCACTGAATACATTGAGCATATTGACGGGCAGTCCCGCAGGAACCTGCTCTGCAGCTGCACCAGTCTCTTCATTCTCGCAATGGTGCTTGTCGTAGCCTCGGCAAACACGCTCTCATTTTTCCTGTTCTGGGAACTGATGGCTGCGAGTTCATTTTTCCTCGTCATGTACGAATATTCGCAGTACGACACAAGAAAAGCCGGTATCTTTTATTTTATCATGACCCAGCTCTCTTCCCTTTTTGTCCTGCTGGGAATCATCGTTCTCTATGTAATGACCGGTTCGTTTTCTTTTCTGCCTCTGACAACTGCATCAGCACCCCTTGTCACCGTTGCATTCCTCGCTCTTTTTGTAGGATTCTCCATCAAGGCGGGAATCATACCGTTCCACAAGTGGCTCCCGTATGCTCACCCGGCAAGTCCATCACCAATATCCGCTCTCATGTCAGGAGTGATGCTCAAGATCGCAGTATATGGCCTTGTGCGTTTCCTGTTGGATGTTTTCACTCCGGATCTCTGGTGGGGTGTGCTGATTCTTGCCGCGGGTACTGCATCGGCGGTTCTCGGCATCATCTACGCGTTAAAAGAGCATGACGTCAAGGGGATGCTCGCCTATTCGAGCATTGAGAATATCGGCATCATTTTTACTGGTATCGGTCTGTCAGTGATCTTTACTGCCAGTAATCTACCCCTGCTCGCAACCCTCAGCCTGCTGGGTGCGCTCTTCCACTCCCTGAACCACGCCATGTTCAAGAGCCTGCTCTTCCTCACTGCAGGTTCCGTTGTGTCTGCCACCCATACGCGGAATATCGAATACATGGGAGGACTTGCCCCCCGGATGCCGGTTACCTCTGCGCTCTTCTTTGTTGGCGCAGTCTCGATAGCCGCATTACCCCCCCTGAACGGGTTTGCCAGCGAGTTCCTGATCTTCATCTCGTTCTTCTCCTCCGTTTCTGTTGTGGATCCGCTGTTTAAAGTGCTCCTTTTTTTCTGCCTTGCCCTGTTTGCCCTGACCAGTGCGCTATCAGCAGCATGCTTTGTCAAGGCGTTCGGATCGATTTTCCTTGCCCTGCCGCGTTCTCCTGAGAGCGCCGCTGCCCACGAAGTCCCCCGTGCAATGCTGATCGGGCCGGGTATCCTTGCGGCTACCTGCATTCTTTTGGGAGTATGCGCCCTCCAGATCTTTGCAATCGTTGGTCTTACCGTTCCCCTTCCGGATATGCTGCTTGTCAGCCTGCTGCTTCTTGGCATGGCTGTTCTCACGTATGCGATGTTGTATTTCATCGCTTCCCGGGAGGTGCGGGTGAGCGAAACATGGGGATGCGGGACGTTCTCCCAGCAGGCATCGGCAGAATACAGTGGTCACGGTTTCTCAGAACCTCTCGACATCATCTTCTCTGCGATCTACCGCACCCGGACAATAAATGAACGGACGTTCTTTGATCAAAAGAACTGCATCTTCAAGGGGGGTACCGGAGAGATACGTCTCTTAAAGGTATTTGAGGAATACCTCTACCGCCCCATAGCGCAGCAGTCCCTGAGTGTAGCTAAAGTTGTATCACGCTTCCAGAACGGGTGCCTTGACACCTATCTCCTCTATGTCTTTGTCACGGTCATTGCCCTGATCATTTTCCTCGGGTGGTTTGCATGAACTTCGATTTTGTCCTGTACCTTGTGATCAATACGCTTGTTGTCATTGCAATTTCACCCCTCTTTGTCAGCCTGATAAAAAAAGTCAAAGCCGGGACACAGGGACGGCAGGGTCCATCAGTCTTCCAGACATACTTTACGCTGATAAAACTGTTAAAAAAAGAGGTCATCTACTCTCCTAACTCCTCGCGGATCATGCGGGTCACTCCCCTTGTCACGATGGCAGCTATCCTTGTTGCCGCTCTCTTTGTCCCGCTGGTCTTTGTACCCGAACCCATCGGGGGTATCGGCAACATCATCCTCTTTCTGTACCTGCTTGCGCTGGCCCGGTTTTTTATGGCGCTCGCCGGTCTTGATGCCGGCAGTTCCTTTGGAGGTATGGGCAGTTCGCGGGAGATGAGCATCTCGGCGATCATCGAGCCCACGACCATTATCGTTTTTGCTGCGCTTGCATTCGTCTTTAAGACACTCAATATCTTTGACATGTTTGCCCTCACAGCAGCAACCGGATCACCTGCTACCCCGACACTGATTCTGATCGGCATCTCGCTGTTTATCATTCTCATAGTAGAGACCTCGCGGATACCGGTCGATAACCCTGAGACACATCTCGAACTGACCATGATCCACGAGGGGATGATCCTCGAACAATCCGGCAGGAACTTTGCCCTCATGGAGCTTTCCGCTGCTGTCAAGATGACCGTACTTATGGCGCTTCTCATCAACCTGATCGTCCCCTTGGGGCTTACGACTTCCCTCACCTTTGCAGGGATTCTCATCGCTGTGATCGTATTCATGGTGAAAGGTTCGATCCTTGCCGGAATAATCGGGCTCTTCGAATCATCAATGGCAAAGAAACGGTTTTTCCAGCTCCCCAGTCTCTTTGCCATGGCGTTCTTCTTCTCAACCCTTGTCATCATCATCGAGGTGTTCTCATGATCGAGACGGCAATAGTTGTTGCGATCATCAGAATCCTGTTTGTCTGCATCATCATTACTGCAGCCTACATCATCTCAACACGCAACCTGCTCTCCGTGGTGTCAGTCTATGCCCTCCAGAGTCTCACTCTTGTCTGCATCGCCCTTGCGCTCTATTCGCTTGAGGGATCCATCGTTCTTCTGGCGATCGCGGTGGTTACGTTTATCAGTAAGGTAATAATCATCCCGTATTTCATCGCAACCATCCAGGAAAAGATCCGGATCAAGCGGGACATCGAGTTCCATTACTTAAATCCCACCACATCGTTGCTCATCTCCATGGCACTGATGCTGGTCATCTACATGGCACTCGCAAGAATTGTACAGGGAACACCGGCACGGGAGAACCTCTTCTTCTTTGGCGCCGTGCTGGGGATATCCCTGATGCTGATGGGCATGATGGTGACGTTCAGCCGGAAGCGGGCGATCACAAAAGTACTGGGGTTCCTCTCTATGGAAAACGGGGTGCTCCTCTTTGGTATGTTTGTCACCGAACTCCCGTTCATCATCGAGTTTTTGATCATCATCGACCTTATCATCCTCGTTATCCTGACGACCATATTATCTGTCGGTATTGACTCAACACTTGAGGATTACCACAAACGTCTCCACCGCTTCCATCTCCTTGAAGAGTCTGAGGAGGTTTCATGATCCTGATCGCATTTGTGCTGGTATCCGTGCTCTCGCTTGTCATCATCGCAGCCACCCGGAGCCACCGGCAGATGAACACCGTCTGTATCACGCAGGCACTGATCTTTGCCGCGCTTGCTGCCTATGTCGTTATATTCCAGCAGGTACCGGTTGTTTCGTTTCTTGTCGGCAGCCAGTACTTCTTTATCGATCACCTCGGTCTTTTTGAGGTGCTCATCGCCACGGTCATTTTTGCCTGTGCTGCGATCTACGCCCGCGGATATGTCGAAGGACTCCTTGAGAGCGGAGAACTGGAGAAAGGCAGTCTCAAGCTCTTCTATGCGGCATGGGCCCTGCTCCTTCTGGTAATTGTCCTTGCGTTCTTCTCTGATAATCTCGCACTCTTCTGGATCTTTGCCGAACTGACCACAATCATCTCTGCGATGCTCATCGCCATTCTGGCAGCCCGTGAGAACATCGATGCAGCGATCAAGTATATTTTCGTAGCGTCAGTCTCCATGCTCTTTGCCTTTGTCGGGTTCATTTTTCTCTTCGAGATATCACGGGTCAGTCTTGGCGCAGGCACCCTGAACTGGACGGTGCTCATGCAGCATGCCACTGCTTTTCCCCCGGGTATGATGATCGCTTCCTTTGTGCTCGTCTTTGTCGGGTTTGCTGCAAAGTCCGGGATCTTCCCGTTCCATACCTGGCTACCGGAAGCCCATGCCAAAGCCCCGTCGGCAGTTAGTGCCATTCTCTCGGGTGTCCTGTTGAATGTGGGTATCTACGGGATCATCCGCGTGTATGCGATTGTGCGCCAGACAACAGCCGTTGCTACCATTGCACCGATGCTTTCGGTGTTTGGAATCCTCACGATTAGCATTGCCGCCCTCTCCATGCTTCCCCAGAAAAACTTAAAAAAACTGGTGGCATTCTCCAGTGTGGAGAATATGGGGATTATGCTTGTCGGTCTTGCCATCTCCACGCCTATTGCGCTGTTCTGGGTGCTCTTCCATATCATGGCGCATTCCTTCACAAAGGCATCACTGTTCTTCTCATCAGGCATCCTGCACCGGCAGTACCGGAGCCGGTTCTCGAGTGATGCAGCAGATGAGATACGGGATGTATTCCGGCTCCAGCCGCTTGCAGCGTGGGGAATTATTCTCGGCGGTCTTGCGATCATCGGTATGCCCCCGTTTCCCATCTTCTTCTCTGAATTCTTCATTCTGATGCAGCTGGGTGCAGTCTCCTTATGGGTGCTTGGCGTGATGCTCATCCTGCTGTTCATTGCTGCCGGGGGACTGGGATACTTTGTGCTTACGACATTTACGCAGGTATCTGAACCTAAAACATCATCAGATATTGAACCGTACCGGACACCTGCCAGCATGAAGGTCCCCACCATCTTCCTGCTGGTGCTCCTCCTCGTTGTCGGGATCTTTCTTCCCACAAGTGGCATGGAGTTCCTCAACCAGATTGTAACGGAGCTGAAATTCTGATGATTGCTGATAAGGATATCGGGATCAGGGCGGTACAGGAATTTCTTGGAGATGATGCCCTGCCAGACCGGATCAGTTCCGGATCCAATAATGAACATTACGTGCTTCTCGAAGAGCCGGAATTCGAAATGGCTGTATCTCATCTTGCTGCAAACAAGTTTGTTCTGATAAGCCTCTTCTGCTGCGAAGGCTTCTTTAAGAATGCTGCGCACACGCTCTTTTATGTGTTTGAACGGAGGACAAGCATTCTGGTGCTTGTTCGGGGTGTCAACGGACGAGCAACGTCAATAGCCAGCATCTATCCCTCTGCTTCGTGGTTCGAACGGGAATGCCGTGACGGGTTCGGCGTTGAATTTGAGGGGGCATTCGATACCCGCAGGCTCTTCCTGCACGAGACGTATCCTGATGGTTTCCACCCGCTCAAAAAAGCGTTCAGGAACGCACCGATCGTCACGAAGGAGACCGTTGACCCTGTTGACGAATACCCGTTCCGGGAAGTGAGTGGTGAGGGGGTGTACCAGGTACCGGTTGGCCCGGTGCATGCAGGGATTATCGAGCCCGGTCATTTCAGGTTCAGCGTGATTGGAGAGACGATCTTCAATCTTGAGGTTCGGATGTTTTACAAGCACCGGGGCATCGAGAAGCTTGCGGAGGGCAAATCCCCGCGGGATTGCATCAGGATTGCCGAAGCGGTGAGCGGTGATGAATCGGTGGCAAATGCAACTGCATTCTGCATGGCCGTGGAGCATATCTCACAGATACAGGTTCCAGAACGGGCATGGTACCTGCGGACGATCCTCCTTGAGCTGGAACGTATCTGCTCACACCTCGGGGATCAGGCGGGGATGCTTGTTGATGTAGCGTTCCCGCTGGGTGCCAACCAGTTCTCGGTGCTGCGCGAGGAATGTTTCCGCGAGAGTGACCGTTTGACCAGCTCAAGATTCCTGCGGGAGATGATCTGCATTGGCGGGCTGAGCCGTGACGTTTCCAGAACACAGCTCGATGAGCTCACCTCATTTGTACATCAGATGCGGAAACGGTACAAGATCGGGCTGAAGATTGTGCTCTCGACCGCTTCGGTGATAGACCGGTTCGCCCCGACCGGTGTGATCCGCCATGCACTGCTGCGACCGCTCAATATCACCGGTCCGGCAGCGCGTGCATCTGGCGGGAAGGTTGATGTCCGGCTAAACCACCCGTACGGCATCTATGACCAGTTTGTTCCAAAGCCGCAACGGCTCCGGGATGGGGATGTACTCTCCCGGTTTACGATCAAAGCATCGGAGATCATAGACTCGCTCGATCTGATCGAACGTCTGATCGCAACAATTCCAGAGGGAGATGTCAGATCAGATGCCCCGATCCGCGACGGATACACGCTTGCGCTGATCGAATCTGCACGGGGACAGAATCTCTGCTGGGTCTGGATCAAGGATGGTGCAATTGAGCGATATAAGGTCCGGACCGCATCGTTCGGTAACTGGTTGGCGATCGAGCATGCGGTGCAGGGCAACATTGTCCCGGATTTCCCGGTGATCAACAAGAGCCTGAACCTGTCATATGCGGGGACAGACCTGTGAGGTGAGATGAGAATGGTGAACGCATTAACCTGCCTGCTGAAAAAGAAAGTGACCGAAGAGAAGCCTGCGACGGATGAAGAGGTTGAGGTAATAGGGCGCGAGATGAAAACGGCCATCGATGCGGTGTTTGGCCAGAGTCTTGCGATCCGCGAGCTGGATACCGGCAGCGACAATGCCGCTGAGATCGAGATCAACAATCTCAACAATCCGTTTTACGATGTGGAACGTTTCGGCATCACCTTCGTCGCATCACCCCGTCATGCAGATGTGCTGATGGTGACCGGTGCGGTGACGCATAACATGGCGATCGCAGCAAGGAAGACGTACGATGCGATGCCCTCACCTAAATTCGTGGTTGCGGTTGGCGATGATGCCTGTGATGGCGGGATCTTTTCGGGAACCTACGCGGTGCTCGGTGGAGCGGATAAGATCTTTCCGGTCGACCTGAAGATTCCGGGTAATCCTCCGACGCCTACACAGATTCTTACCGGACTTCTTGCCCTGATGAGGATGGCTGGTAAGAAACGGTAGACAGGTCAAGTGGTTGTACCTGTCCTATAAAAAGGGGACAATTTATACTTCAAAGAAAATAGCACTTCCTGCATGAAAGCGGTACAAAAAGGGGGAGGCTCATAGGCTTCATCCGGTTTTTAAAAACACACACAAATCAAAGATTTAACCATAAAGACCCTATAGAGAAATTAATTACAGGCTGCTGGTCATGGACGATATCTATCTCATTGAGATCCGCCTCTCCCGGACAAAATGGCGGATCAGGGAGACCATTTCTTATATCGGGCGGTTATTCTCCCTTGAACCGTACCTGGAACGGCATCCGCATGTCACGTTGTTTGGGCCCCTGACCCTGAATGAAGGTGTCAGCCCCCGTCAGCTCCTGGACGCCATCGGACGGGTGGCAGCCGGGTATGATCCCATCCCGTTTACCATTGACGGCTGGGAAACGCGGGAGGGAATGCACGGTAGTGTGATTGTATTCCCGGTCAGACCCTCAGAATCCTTAAAAAAACTCACATCTTCGATCGCAGATGTACTGTCTCCCCTCGTGCACAGCCACAATATATGGGATTCCCAACCTGCCAGCAAATGGTTTCACGTGACGGTGGCAAATCATCTCAATCCCACCATTGCATTATCAGTTTTTTCCGTGCTCACGGGATACGAGCAGGAAATGCAGGAACAGGGTATGTCATCCCCCGGTATCCTTTCCCTGGTGGCAAGCCTGATAAAACGTTTGCTCAACCGAGGAAAAGGGCACGTAGTCCGGCCGGTCACCCTGGATGAAACAGGACTCAGAATTACGGTAATGCAGGGGGAAGTAATCCTCGCTGAATATGATCTCCTGGAGAAACGGTGGATCACGGGTGATCACCGTCATACCAATAAATCCTGGCAAAAAACACTCGCACTCTTCCGCCAGCAATCGGGATTTGAACGACTGGATCCCCTTTCATCACATCCTGATGATATCTTCCTGATTGCTGACCTGCATCTCGGCCATGCGAATATCATCCGCTACTGTTCACGTCCGTTCCTCGTTTCCGATGTCCGGGAAATGGATCATGTACTGATAAAAAACTGGAACTATACAATTTCTCCCGTGAACCGTGTATATTACCTGGGAGATTTACGGTATGGAAAAGATGCATTGTCCGCCCTGCAGTACAGGAAAAAACTCAAAGGCTGCATCACCTTTATTGAAGGGAATCACGATGATCCTGAACCGGGGGCAGTTCCCTGTGCAACCCTTGAATACCGGGGTTTTAAGTTCCTGCTGGTTCACGATCCGGCCACTGCCCCGGAAGAATTTGATGGCTGGATAATCCATGGTCACCATCACAACAATGATCTCCGCCACTACCCGTTCATCGATTTTGAGCATCGGAGGATTAACGTGAGTGCAGAAGTGATCGGGTACATTCCGGTAAATCTGATCCATATCTGTACACTCATAAATGAACACATGTCCAGCGGAGACATGACACCCATTCTTCTGAACTATCCCTATGTAGCAGAATGAAGGGTCTATTTACGCCTTTTTTCTCGCTTCACAACCTATATACGAACTGAGTGTATAATTCCACGATAGAGTGGAAGACAAAGTGTTGTTCGAACGGATTGTTTCTGAGGGTATAGCCCATAATTCCTATCTTATCGGATCAGGGGGCAGGGCAGCGGTGATCGATCCGCGCCGGGACTGCGATATCTATCTTGAGATTGCCAGCCGGAATGAACTGGTTATTACCCATATCTTCGAGACACACCGGAATGAGGACTACACCATCGGGTCGCTGGAACTCAAAGGACGGTGCGGAGCGGAGATTTTTCATGGCGCACAGATGGCGTTTGCCTATGGAAAGCCGGTAAAGGAGGGCGATAAGTTCACTCTGGGGTCGCTGGTGTTGTCGGTTCTGGAGACCCCGGGGCATACCGAAGAGAGTATCTCCCTTGTGCTGCGGGACACTGAGGTTGCTGATCAGCCATACATGGTATTTTCCGGTGATACGCTCTTTGCCGGTGATATTGCCCGGACTGACTTTTTCGGGCAGGAACGAAAAGCGGAGATGGCGGAAAAAATCTATGATAGTATTGCAAATAAAATCCTGCCGCTTGGTGAAGGCGTGATCCTCTGTCCCGCCCATGGGGCCGGGTCGGTTTGCGGAGGCGAGATCGCTGATCACCCGTTCACTACTCTTGGTTATGAAAAAAAGACAAATCCCCTGCTCGCATCAGGCCGTGAATCTTTCATCTCGCGGCGGGTAACCGAATCCCCGTATATCCCTCCCTATTTCCGGCAGATGGAAACATACAACCGGGATGGTGCACCGATCATGCACCGGTTACCGGACCTGCACCCGCTGTCGATCCAAAAAGTCAACCAGCTCAGGAAATCCGGTTGCCAGATCATCGATATACGGTCCCCCTCCAGTTTTGGTGCAGGCCATATCCCGGGCAGCATCTCCATCTGGCGAGAAGGTCTCCCTGCATTCATGGGCTGGTTCCTCGATTACCAAAGACCGATTGTCATTGTCGATGACTTCAATCTGGATCTTAACGGTGTGGTCCGCCATTTTATCCGGCTTGGTTATGACACTATCGCGGGGGTACTCTCCGGAGGATTTCCCGCATGGACCAAAGCCGCGCAGGATATAGGAACCGTGCCAACCTGTTCAGTCCAGCAATTAAAGGAGCGTCTTGACAAAGAAAATCCCTTCATTCTTGATGTACGGGACATTAAAAACTGGCGCGCTGTCGGCCATATCCAAGGTGCCCACCACATCTATATCGGGGAACTACCCCATCATCTTGATGAAATCCCCAAAAATGAACAAATTGTGGTCTATTGTGATGCCGGCTACAAGGGGAGCCTTGCGGCAAGCATCCTTGCAATTCACCAGTACCACAACCTGACCAATGTTCTGGGAGGAATGACCGCGTGGAAAAGGGCAGGATTCCGGATAGAGAAATAATTTTTTCTTTTTTATTTCTTTAAAAAAAATTAATAAAGTTTATCAGGTAATGTTGGGAATTCCAATGGTGTGAGTTTATGGACATCTTGAAAATTCCGCGAATGGAAAAACAGGAATATGATCGGCTTATTGAAAAGGGATATGTCTGCCGAATCGCATTCCAGGGTGAGAAATATCCCTATATCGCACCATTCCTCTATGTCTTTGATGGATCATTCCTCTACTTCCTCTCCACAAAATATGGAAAAAAGATCGAATATTTCCGAAAAAGTCCGTATGTTTCCGTTGAAATTGAGAAATACACAAAAGACCTCTCGTCCTATATGTTCGTGACACTCCAGGGCTACCTCGAGGAAGTCCACGACTCGATCGAGAAGAAGATTATACGGGAAAAATTTGTTGATTTAATTGTTGAGAGGAACCTCTCCTGCAACATCCTTGCAGCGCTTGGGCACTCCCCCCTCGACCCCCCGGCTGCAATTGCTGAAGAGGAGCGCTCGCTGGTTTGGAAACTGGTCGGGGTTAAGGATCTTGTTGCACTGAAAAATCTCTGATTTTTTGTTTATTTATCTGAATTCACGCAGCCTAACAATTCGGCGCCCTAGGGATACCAGTCAACCGGGTTATCCGCGTGCTGGAGAAGGTAAGGACTCTTTTCGTGGATGAGACGGTTATAGTGTTTTTCAGGAGAGTCGGGAGTTTGATTGGGTAAACGTTGTTCCGGCGTCATACCTGCTCATAGGCAATCAGAGATAATGAGACTTTCAGAAGCAGCCTGCCAATAACGGTGTAATTAAGTATGATCTGATTCCAAACAGGGTAGGTACTTTTAACAATGGACCTGAATGTAACGCCGTTTCTTTTGGTCGTTTTCATGGGAATACTTGTGATACTTATTTCCCGGGCGCTGGATGTAATCTGGGCACGTGTAATCCCCATAAGAATTTTTTATTATGCAATCCGCGCTCCTGGTGTTATTGTTCATGAATGCAGCCATATTCTCGGATGCCTTGTCACGGGTGCAAAAGTGAAAAATGTAGTGTTTTTTTCAGAAGAGGGGGGTTCGGTGACCTATTCTTCTCCAAAAATTCCCTATCTTGGCGATGTGGTGATCAGTACGGCACCCCTTCTCTGCATACCTCTCGTGCTGGCGGGATGCACGTGGGTGTTTTCGCAGTATCTTGGCTGCGTTTTTCCGCCCCTGCCCATGGGTGTTGATTCAACGGATGCTCTTTTTGGACTGTGTACCGGCATCCTCAGCATGTTTACCTGGAATCTTATTGTCAGGTTCAATCCCTGGTTCCTTCTCTACCTTTACCTGACGCTCACGCTTGTACTGTCGCTTGCCCCGAGTACGCAGGATATCAAAAATGCAGCTATCGGGATCGGCATCATTACCCTTGTGGGCATACTGATCCTCTGGAGTTCTCTACCTTTGGCGGTTACTATACTGGAAGGAATCACCCGCCTCATTGGGATCGGTTTTGCATTCGGTCTCATGTTTGGAATTATCGCGCTTGTGATCTCATCTCCGCTTATGGTCTGGTATGTACACAAGCACTTCTGATGCATTCCGGGCATGACCATAAGATCGGTATTAATTGATCCGGAAGGCAATTTTTCTGCATACATGACACACGAGTCTCCCACAGACCGTTCCGGGGATAGTGAAAATGGTGCCCGTCTCACCCCCGTGATGCGGCAGTACCGGGAGATCAAGGAAAAGCACCCGGATACTATCCTGTTTTTCCGCATTGGTGACTTTTATGAGACATTTGAAAGCGATGCGGAACTCATCTCACGGGAACTGGAGATTGTTCTTACCTCGCGTTCAAAAAGCGGCGATAACCGGATCCCCCTTGCGGGTGTGCCCTACCATGCCGCGGACGGGTATATTGCCAAACTTGTTGGCAAGGGTTACAAGGTAGCCGTTGTCGATCAGGTAGGGGATACAAAAAACACGAAGGGGATTGTGAAACGCGAGCTGGTTCGCGTGATCACCCCCGGCACCGTGATCGACTCTACCATGCTCTCTTCTTCGGCTGCAGCCTGCCTGCTCGCACTCTGTCCCGATTTGAAAAATAATCTCTGGGGAATTGCACTTCTCGATATCTCGACCGGGGAATTTTTTGTCGCCTCCATCGATCACGATCAGGGTTTCCAGAATATTCTCTCAGAGATTGCCCGCTACCGCCCGGCAGAATGCATAGTTCCGTCAGCGATTCCGGACGAGCTGAAGGAACGTCTCCGCGAGCGGGGCGTTGTTGTTACAATCTTTAAAGACGAGGAATTCTCCGAACAGCGGGCGCGGCGTACCCTTATGGAACACTTCCGTGTCGCCTCACTCGCCGGCTATGGGTGTGATGGGCTCCCTGCATCAATCGGTGCAGCAGGTGCAGCGCTTGCGTACGCAAAAGAGACACAGAACTCTCCTCTTGCCCACATCAGCAGTCTTTTTTTGCGCTCATCTGCGCAGGGCATGATGCTCGACGCAATCACGCTGCGCAACCTTGAAGTGAAAGAAAGTATCCGAAGTGAAACAAAAGGGGCAACACTGTTCTCCTGTCTTGACCTGACAAAAACACCGATGGGAAGCCGTATGCTCAACCGTCAGCTCTCCCGTCCGCTCACCGATATTAAGGAAATAAACAAACGACTGGATGCGATTGATTTTTTAATCGCACACACACCCGTGCGACTTTCACTCAGGAGCCTTCTTATCCGCTGCTCCGATATCGAGAGAATTGCGGCACGGATTGCATACGGGAATGCAGGACCCCGGGATCTCATCGCGCTTGCAGACTCGCTTTCAGCACTCCCCTCAATCAGGGGCACGATACAGGATGGCAAAACGGGGGATATCCCGCATAATATTGCCGATGCTCTGAAAAATCTTCATGATTTACCGGATAGTATCAACCTCATACGGAACGCAATTGTTGAAGAACCTCCCGTTATTGCACGCAACGGGGGAGTAATCCGGCCCGGCTATTCAAAAGAACTGGATTCCATCAAAGGCGTGCTCCATTCAGGAAAGGACTGGATCATTGAACTCCAGAAAAAAGAACGGGAATTGACCGGTATCAAATCACTCAAAATCGGGTACAACAGGATCTTCGGTTACTACATTGATATTACAAAACCAAATCTTCATCTCGTGCCTTCCCATTACCAGCGCCGCCAGACAACAGCAACGGGCGAGCGCTATACGCTTCCCGAGCTGCAGGAAAAAGAGACACTAATCACCAATGCGGATGAGCGTGTCCTTGCACTTGAGCGCGAACTCTGGTCAGGGCTTATCGAAGTTCTTCGTAGTGTCATTTGCGATCTCCAGGCAAGTGCCGGTGGAATTGCTGTCCTTGACGTCTCCGCTGCATTTGCTGAGATTGCACAGACCCACGATTACGTACGCCCGCAGCTGAATACCAGCGATGCGATTATCATCCGTGATGGACGACATCCGGTCGTCGAACAGGGTGTGTTGGGAAATTTCGTTCCCAACGATACCGACCTTGCCAGTTCCGGCACACAGGTTATGATCATCACGGGGGCAAACATGGCAGGAAAGTCCACGTACATGCGGGCAGTGGCGCTCATCTGTATCATGGCCCAGGCAGGAAGTTTTGTTCCGGCCCGGCACGCGAGTATTGGTATCCTTGACCGCATCTTCACCCGTGTTGGTGCCTTTGACGATCTCGCAAGCGGTCAGAGCACGTTTTTTGTGGAGATGCTCGAACTTGCAAACATTCTCAACAATGTGACCGCAAAGAGCCTTGTTATCCTTGATGAGATTGGCAGGGGAACAAGCACCGGCGACGGGTGCTCTATTGCAAAGGCAGTACTTGAATATCTTCATGGACGGTCAGGTGCCGGGCCAAAAACACTTTTTGCCACGCACTTCCATGAACTCATTGTGATGGAAGGGGTACTAAAAAGGGTAAAAAATTATCATTTTGCTGTAAAAGAGACAAAAAATGACGTGGTCTTCCTGCGGAAGCTCATACCCGGTGCAACGGATAAGAGTTACGGTATCCATGTAGCCCGGCTGGCCGGTATCCCCAAAAAAGTGACCGAGCGTGCCGAAAGTATCCTTATAGAGACAATGAACCGCGATGTCCCTGCAGGAACCCGCCCCCAACGTTATACCCAGGTCCTTCTTTTCGATAATGACAGCACAACAAAAACCGCAGTACACCACCCGGCACTCGATGAACTCACCCGGATCACTCCTGATGAGATGACACCCCTGCAGGCACTTGCAAAGATAGCAGAGTTACGAAAGATGCTGGAGAATAGTGAAGGGTAAGTATGAAGAATAACCATACTTTTTCACCTATCCGCATCCTTGACCAGGCAACCGTCAACCAGATCGCTGCAGGTGAAGTGGTTGAGCGTCCCGCATCGGTTGTAAAAGAACTTGTGGAAAATGCAATTGATGCCGGTGCCCATTCAATTCGCATCGATATTGTAGCCTCAGCAGACGGCATTGTGAGTGTCCGGATCATTGATGATGGATGCGGTATGTCTCCTGCCAACGCTTTGCTTGCCTTCACTCCCCATGCAACGAGCAAGATTACCCGGATCGATGATCTTTTCCATATCCGCACTCTTGGATTTCGCGGAGAAGCTCTTGCCAGCATCGCCGCTGTCTCCCGGGTCACCCTGACCACACGACCTCAGGGTACTGGAGTTGTTGCCGGGACAAAAGTTGTAGTTGAGGGGGGGAAAATAATTGAGACGGGAGATACCGGGGCACCAGAAGGGACCACGGTGCTGGTAGAAGACCTGTTCTTTAACACACCGGCACGAAAAAAATTCCAGAAGAGCAAAAACACCGAGATCTCGCATATTCACGCGCTTTTGGAAGGTATCTGCCTTGCCCATCCTGAGATCTCATTTCGGTTGTTCACCGATCAAAACGAGGCACTCGTAACGGATCGATCCCCCCGGATACTTGATACCATTGCCCGCATCTATGGCAGCAATGTTGTAAAGGAACTTATCCCGGTGAGTCTGTCTCTCCCGTTTATTAAGATTTCCGGCTATACATCACGACTATCCCTCTCACGAAAGGACGCATCCCGGATGATGATAGCGATCAATCAACGATATGTATCTTCACCGCTCATCACCAGCGCCATCAAAGAGGGGTATGGCACCCTGCTCCCCAAAGAGAGGTTCCCGGTTGCTTTCCTTTCCTTAGAGATTGATACAGAACTTGTCGATGTAAATGTACACCCGACAAAAAAACTGGTCCGCCTTTCCCGGGAAAACGAGATTGTGCTGGCAATCCGCGAATCGGTTACCACCGCGTTGCTCAGCCACGACCTGATTCCCGCAGTCAGGACCCCGTCACAATTCCCCACGGGGGAATCCGGTAAGGACGCAGCAAGAGAATCAGGTGTGCGCTATGATCTCCTCACCCCACCGGCATCTTACGGGGTCAGCGAATCCACGCATGCAGGCACTGTAACAACCGACCGCCAGCTGCGGCAGACAGAACTTACCACCGGTGTTGTACCGGTCGATGCAAAACTTCCGGTTATGGAGGTTATCGGGCAATTTGGGGGGATCTACATCTTGGCCACAACGGAAGTCGGTGAACTTGTCCTGATCGATCAGCACGCCGCTCACGAGCGCATCCTGTATGAACAGGTCATTGCACGAACAGGAGGGGATCATCGTTCACAGGAGCTCATAGTTCCGGTTGTCCTTCACCGGACCGCACATGAGGCAGCAGTTCTTTTTGATCTTTTACCTGCACTTGCAAAGGAGGGTTTTGTTCTTGAAGAATTCGGCAGGGATACATTTCTTGTCCGGGCAATCCCGGTGGTCTTAGGGAAACTGGAGGATACGACCATGATCGATGAGATCGTGAGCGATCTTGTCAGTGAAGAGCCGGCACGTGCGGTAAACAACCGTGAAAGGATTACCCGCATTATCGCATGCCGGGGTGCGATCAAGGCAGGGACTGTCTGCACAAAGGAACAGTGCCAGCGTATCGTAAACCAGATCCGGTATGCCAAAAACCCGTTTACCTGCCCCCATGGCAGACCAACGATGGTAAGGTTCAGCCGGGCCGATCTCGACACGATGTTTAAACGTACCTGAATGACTGTAATATCCTGACACACCCTGCACCCCCCCTGCCATCGTTGTTGCCATTACCTGAATGATTATGAGCGGTCATGATCATACGGTAGGGATCGAGTCTGAAATTTTTTGACCGGGCTTTAGAACCATGAAAAACTCAGATCAGGAAACTCTGGATCACACCGGGCCTCAATTTTCCCGTGATGATAGTTCCAGACCTGGCATTCTGGCATTCCAGCAGATGGTGCTGTCACATTACGAGCAGTACGGTCGGGACATGGCCTGGCGAAATACCACGGATCCTTACCAGATCCTCGTCTCGGAGATTATGCTCCAGCAGACACAGGTAGAACGGGTCACCACAAAATTTCCGGAATTTATCCGTGCATTCCCGGACGTTGCAAAACTTGCCGCCGCCCCGCTTGGTAACGTTCTCGCTGTCTGGCAGGGTATGGGTTACAACCGGCGGGCGATCGCGTTACAGAAATGTGCCATCCGGGTTATGAACGAATATAACGGTATTCTTCCGGCTGATGTTGATATCCTCGCAACCTTTCCCGGCATTGGCAGGGCAACTGCTTCATCAATCGCAGCATTCGCGTTCAATATGCCCGTCGTCTTCATTGAGACCAATATCCGCAGAGTTTTTATTCACTTTTTCTTTGCTGACACTGAAAACGTAAACGATGCAGAGATTTTCCCACTCGTTGAGCAGGCATTATACCGAAACAATCCCCGCGTATGGTACTGGGCATTGATGGACCTTGGATCAGCGCTGAAAAAGACGGTTCCCAACCCGAACCGGCGGAGCGTTCATTATACTAAGCAATCTCCCTTTGAAGGTTCTGACCGGAAAATTCGTGGCGCGCTCCTGAAAATACTGCTGAAATATCCATTCCTTGAAGAGGAGGAGATCATTGGTCGTGTTGCTGAGGATCCTCATCGGGTACGAAGGATTCTGGGTGCTCTTGAAGCAGATGGATTTATCGAACGCCGGGATAATGGATTCGTGCTGGGTAAATGATCCAGAAAGTGTTTACATAAAAGTATGGTAACCAAATATTGTTACAATTTTATTTGGTTTTGTCAAACAAATATCTAAAATTTTTTAAAAAATTTTATAATTATATCTAACTTCTTTTTTAATTTATTTAGGACTTACGCGGTTGAATTAGTCTGAAGCGAGAAACTCCCGTCATATCTCCTGTAAAAAGGAATCGGATTAGAAAGTCGGTTGCGAGATAAAGCGGGAAGTTGCCGTTCGGTGAATCGAGCGTTTCGACTCGTACCAGCTGATACCCGTATGCAACCGATGAGTTTCCAAGCGAAGAAAAGCCAGTGATGAGAAAAATATGTGACCTCGCTGGACAATTTCTTTGCGTCCCTGGCATCTCTCGATACCGCAACACTGCTTAATGCCACGGTGGTACACTTCAATGTTCCACCCGAGATCTTTGAACGATTTTCTGTCGGGTTCTGATGCATCGAGGATATCAGTTGCCCAATGTTCAACATCTCCATCCGAATGAACAACTCTGAAAACCCTGATGAAACCATATTGGCGCAGGTGAATCATTTTTCAGATGGTCTACAGAATTACTTTAATCCTGCCCGGCGTGATTTTATATCGGTGTTTTTTAATTTTGACGGATTCATCATCCTTTTATATCGGTGCCGGAAACCAGATCGATCTCCGCATTTGCATAACAAGAATTGCAGAGCAGAATAGTAAAATAAGACAATTCCCTTATAAAAAATGAGGCAGGGTTTATGATAATGACACTTAGTGTTTAATATGCGGATAATGACTCTGTAAAGGCCGTAAAAATTTTCCCAAGAGATGATACCCTGCCATAAATCTTTTCCCGCCCTTCCACCCAAAAAAATTAAAGGATCCCTTCCTACCAGACTTCAGGGAAAGCCATATTGGTATAGATATCCTCAAGCCGGGCCTTGTGGCCACTTTCCATGTTTGCGAGCTGGCTAAAGAGAAACTTCTGTTCTGTGTCGGTTGAGAGGTTCGCAAGCTGAGTGTACATCTGCATGGCTTCAAGTTCCTTTTTTATCGAAACAACAATGCCATCGAGCGGTTTCAGATCGGCAGACAGTGGGGGGCTCGGGAGTGTGTTTACTACCTTGTAGTCCTTTTTTGCCTCAAAGTGCATCTTGGTGAAATCCTTTGAGAGCATACCCTGCAGGAATTCCCGGTGCTGTTTTTCCTCTCCAGCAAGTTCAGTAAAAAGTTTCTTCAATGCCGGGTCTTTTGCCTTTTCGGATACGGTACGGTAAAATGTATAAGCCTCGACTTCCCTGTCGATAGCAGTTGAAATGATCTTCTTTGCAGCATCTGCTTTCATCGTTTCATTCATCTCCTTATCAGAATTCAATTAATTCAAACCGGTTAATTAATAACCTCGTTTATCCGTCTGTTTGCACCTACAAAGTACTCTTCCTGAGTTATCATAGCGCAAAAAATTAATTGGGATAGGTCGCTTTACCCAGTTTGGGCTCAAAGGTAGCGTCTCCTTCCACACGGATTGCATGCGAGAAGAGTGCAAGCGGGATATCCATCGGGCAGAGTTCCTCGCACTGACCACAGTTGATGCACGAATCTGAGATGTGGGCAAAACGCCGTAGGTGGAACATCGGGTTCGGGGCGAGTTCTCCTGGCTTGACCATGATGGAGTCCTTCTTTAACGCATCAGCTGCGGTGAAACAGACCGGGCAGTTCTCAATACAGGAGTAGCACTTGATACACCGGGAGGTCTCTTTTGCTATTGTCTCCCACATGTTTGAGCCAAGTGCGGTGAAGTCTTTCTTTCTCCACTTTTCACCCAGCTTGAGCATTGCACCCTCGACTTTACCCCGGATCTCAAGCCCCTTCGGGTTTGCCGGTTCGGTTGCAAGGATGCCCTTTGCTACTGCACCATCGAGCAGCTTGGCACCCTTGTCACTGCATACTTCGACAAATGTTGCCTTCCCTGCCCGTGGTCCGATAACACCCCAGTTCCCGCAGGCGAGATCTGCCTGGCGGGGGACTTTATACTTGCAGCGGCGGCAGTTGGACCTGCGTCCGTAGCCTGCTTCTTCGAGCTCGTCCATCGAGATGCCTTTGTGCCCGCCTTCGTACTCGATGATGAACTGGCCCTTGTCGATCTCTTCCTTGTGGACCTTGTCCGGGTCAACCCCGAATTTATCGGCAATCATCCTGCGTGCGCTGACCGGGCTGACCGACCCGCCGCAGTTCACACCGATCATGACGATGTTGTCAAGGTTGATCTGCTTGCGCTTGGCAAGCTCAATAAAGCCCATCACGTCGCAACCCTTGACGGTCACCCCTATCTTCTTGGTCTTTGCACCGTCAAGATATTTCTTGACAAGTTTTGGCAGCAGGAGTGTACCACAGTGGAGTGACCCTGCGGTATTCTTCAGGTCTGCCGCGTTCGTGATGAGCACCGGCTGTGCATCATAGAGATCCTTGCCCTTCTGGATGGCAAGAACCGCATCGACCGCCTTTGATTCGAGTGCGTGCTTCCAGAGTGCGGTGACTGCGCCGCCGAGTTCGGCTCGCTTTGCAATCTCTTCGTCATTGGTCCATGCGTAGAGCATATCGCCCTTTTTAACTGCAGGAGTACCCCCGAATAGTCCCATGTTACTTCACCTCCGCAATCTTCTCGATTCTTACAGCACAGGCCTTGTACTCCGGGATACCTGCAACGGGGTCGAGTGCATTGTTAGTGAGCAGGTTTGCTGCGCATTCCTTAAAGTGGAACGGCAGGAAGACGACCCCTTTCTTGATATTTTTTGTGACCCGTGCGCCGATCTTGATCTCCCCTCTGCGGGTGATCGCCCTGACCATTTCCTTATCCTTGATGGCCAGCGCCGATGCGTCCTCCGGGTTGATCTCAACCCAGCCGGTTGGTGCCTCGCGCTCAAGGCTTTCCGAGCGGCGGGTCATCGTGCCGGTGTGCCACTGCCAGATGCAACGCCCGGTGGTCATGATGAGCGGGTAGTCCTTGTCCGGGACTTCCGCCGGGTATTTGAACTCGATGGGCGTTAAGACGCCCAGGCCGTCCGGGTGGGTAAACTTCTCCTTGTGCAGGATGGGTGTGCCCGGGTGCTCCTTTGTCGGGCAGGGCCAGTGGAGTGCTTCGGGTTTCTCAAGGCGGGTGTAATCCATGCCGCCATAGGACGGGGTGACCTTTGCAATCTCGTTAAAGATCTCTTCTGCGCTCTTGTACGGGAACTGTTTCTCGTATCCCATCGCCTTTCCGAGTTCACAGAAGATCTGCCAGTCCGCTTTTGCCTGTCCTGGCGGGTCCTGTGCCTTTCTCCACTTCTGGACACGGCGCTCGGTGCTGGTCTGGGTGCCGTCCTTTTCGGCAAAGCATGCCGCCGGGAGAATGACGTGTGCGAGTTGTGCTGTCTCGGTCAGGAAGATGTCCTGCACGACCATGAACTCAACGTTCTTTAATCCCTTCTCCACGTGGTGAAGATCCGGGTCGGAGAGCATCGGGTTCTCTCCCATGATATAGACACACTTGACCTTGCCGGGCTCATCGGCAAGAACGTTGATTAACTTGGTAACGGTCAGACCGACTTTACCTTCGGCTATGTCGCAGCCCCATGCATCCATCATCTTTTTGCGCATTTCGGGGACTATGACTGACTGGTAACCGGAGTACACGTTTGCGAGGGCACCCATGTCGCAGGCGCCCTGCACGTTGTTCTGGCCACGCAGTGCACAGACACCGCCACCGCGTTTCCCGAGGTGACCCGTGATCATCTGGAGGTTTGCAACCGATTTGACGTTGTCGACACCAGTGGTGTGCTGGGTGATACCCATGGAGTAGAGGACGTTGCTCGATTCCGCTTTTGCGATCCACTCTGCTGTTGTTGCAATATCCTTGGCCGGAATCTTCGTGATCCTGGAGACATTCTCAAGCGAGTACGCATCCTTCATGACGACTTCCTTGAGTTTCTCGTAATCCTTGGTCCGCTTTGCAATGAACTCCTTGTTCTCCCAGCCATTCTTGATGATATGGTGCATAATACCATTCAGGAGCGCAACATCAGTTCCTGAGTCAAATGGCATGTAGAGATCCGCAAGCTTTGCGGTTGGCGTAAACCTTGGATCTGCGCAGATGACTTTTCCACCACGCTTCTTTGCGAGCATGATCTGCCGCCCGATCAGCGGGTGCTGCTCCAGGGTGTTGGAACCAAGAACAAAGATGCACTTGGATTCCCCTATATCACCAATCGAGTTGGTCATGGCACCGGATCCAAATGCTCCGGCAAGCCCGACCACCGTCGATGCATGGCAGAGCCGGGCACAGTGATCAATGTTGGGCGTCTTTAAGACAGCACGGGCAAACTTCTGCATCAGGTAGTTCTCTTCGTTGGAAACCCTGGCTGATGAGAGACACGCCATCTCATCTCCTTTATATGACTTGAACTTGGAGACAATGAGCTTGTAAGCCTCATCCCAGCTGGCCTCGACAAACTTGCCATCCTTCTTGATAAGGGGCGTCGTCAGCCGATCCGGGCTGTTCACAAATTCCCATGCATAGTTCCCCTTGGGACAGAGCTTGCCCTCGTTGACGGGGTTGCGGTGCCACGGCGCGACGCCTACAACCTTCTTGTCCTTGACAACAAGGTTGAAGCCGCAACCGGTTCCACAGTATGGACACGTGGTTGGTACGTACTTGAATTCCATAATAATACCTCCTACAATTGCAAATCGGAACAACCAAGAATAAATCTTGTGATTTACTGGTGAAAAAATCAATAAATCTTCGAAAGATAAAATTTCAATATATTTTACTCTCTATCAAAATTTACGCTTTTTAGTTATTGTCATTCCTGATACACTATTGTCATTTGTCGTAAACGCATGGGTTAAATACTAAATATCTGCCTGAAAACGGTTTTTCCCCCCGAATATATCAGTACTTTTACCAAAGAAATGAAACAGGTTCAGGATTTTTACCAGCACGCAACTACCATTGCCCTGACCACCCTGGTTCCTCTATTAATACAATTTTAGGCTTTGTTGAAATCCTCTTTTTCTGTGTAATTCGCTTATTCTCTGCGGCAGCCAGGAGGGTGACCCCCTCTCTCCCCCAGAGGGGGAAGCAGCATGCGGGGAGCATCCCCTTGCCCCCTCTTTTGTTAAGGTTTTTCATCAACCTTCTGATGATTATCGCAATATTGGGGGATGCCTGAGCGGCGGGGGCGGAAGCACGATGTGCAAAGAGCCCCCAGGAGCGATTGCTTGTTTCTCTCCAGGATTTCCTATGAAAATCGAAATATTCAGATATAATGGTAGAATGTTCATCTTTTACCATTGCGATGAACGCCGCCGCCCCCGACGGGGCGCCCCCGAGGCGGTTTAAGTGACTAAAAATGCTGAAACCTCCTTGCCCCGCCGTGCCTTGGAGAGGCCCTGAGGCGGGGGACTCTCGTAACTAATCGATTTTCATGATTCTGGAGTGAACCCGATTGGTTTATGCATGTTTCAACAGAGCCCAATTTTACTATAATCCACACGTAATTCGAAATAAAAATACACAATCTCTATTCTTGCGGTGAGAGACCTTGGTGGGTCTTGACCAGTCCTGATTATTGCTGATTACAACAACAATCGCTTTCTTGACATACCTGTTTCTCTTTTTAATGTATCAGAAAAAAATGTCTTTCGTGTAACCGCAGAGGGAGATGTCCAATCCGGATAGATATGAATAGTCCGATTAACTGTTGAATTAGCACACTGAGAAAATTCTTCGTGAACAGGGATGCCTGTACATTTGAGGATATGTTCCTCTGAGAATTTCTTAAAGAATATTTGCATGGCAAATTATGATGCAGACCTGTGATTCAAATATGTATTGCAATTATATTGTGCAAATTAATATAAATAAATAAAAATTATTCAGTTTAGTCACGGAGGATCCTGGGGATGATCACGTGGCATGGAGGAAGTAAAAATGAAACTCAATGGGATGACCGGCACCTTAATGGAACCAGATTATCTGGTCAGGCAGGCGCAGGAAAAGGCGATGGCAGGAGATCATATCACTGCTGTAAATTACCTTAAAAAAGCAATTGAAGTGAATCCCAGGTATACTGAGGCATATACACTGCTGGGCAACTGCCAGGATTGCCTTGGCCAGAATGAAGAGGCAATCGCATCCTATAATAAAGCACTTCAGATTGATCCCGGTCATGCAGATGCATGGTTCAATAAAGGAATGGTTCTGAAAAAGACGGGACAAATCAAAGAATCAGTGCAGTGCATTGAGAAGTCAATCGATCTGTACTGTGGCACATAAGGGTACATCTTCCCGCAATATTCCAAACTTTCGACAAACCACAGGATAAATTAGCTCAAGGCGGGGAACAGAAAAATACTCATCTCTCATCTCTAAAAAAATTCCCCCCATCTTTCTGCTTTTGAATATTCAGCATTACAATCCATAAAAGGGAGTCATTCTTTCCTGCCCCCCTGTCATCAGATTAACAGACAGATTTCTATTGGCTAAGATATGGGATGGAAAAGTCCATCGACACATCATGCAGTGCTCCAACCAATGAATTGATATGCCGTTTCATCCATAGAACCGATCAAGCGGGGGTACATATGCCAGACCTGAAATCTATTCCCGATGACGTAAAATGGCGTCTTGCAGCAAAGCTGGCCGCTCTTCTGCCTGCATTCTATGACCGTGCATATCGAGGGGTTGTGGGGGAGAAATACGATGAGATCGAGCAGGAGATCTGGATGGAGCTCTCCCGCATGGCGCTTGAAATCGTCCGCGATCTTTTGCTTCCTACCAGTACCGCGAGTGAACTCGCCGACAGCATGCGGATGGTGATGGCGATCCTCTTTGGTCCCGATCATAAAAGTGAGACCCTTGAAGTATCAAAAGATGGTGCAATCGTCCTCATCAGACGATGTCCTCTCCTTGAATCCGGCCACAACCTGGGTGTTGGGGGTCCCAGTACATTTTATAAGTGTATGGCGTTAACCCTGACTACTGTCCCACAGCTGAATAAAAGGTATTCCGCCCGATTTGTCAGGACCATGTGTACGGGTGACCGTCAGTGTGAAATTAAAATACAAGAGGCAAAACAACCCGTTAAAGACGAACACAAGAAAAAATAATGGCCGGAGTTGTCCGACCGGGTTCTGGCTTTTTATTTGAGATAATATCCGGTTGCCATGAAGATGAGCCCGATGTAAAACATGATGTCGAATGGCCAGGAAAAGCCGAGGTCTATCGACGGTAATCTCTTGAGATCCTGGACTAAGATCATGGCTAATCCGATGATAAATAATCCGATACTGAGCTGAGTTTTGGTTGCTTTATCCATTGATACACTCCCTTTTACTAAAAGTATCTCAATCCGGCAGGAAAAAAGGTTTGTTATTACCGGCTAAAAAAAATCAGAAAATTTGGGGATTTAAAAATTTCCGATAACCAGTGAATACAGTGACTCGGCCGGCCGGGGCGGTGACTGTATCTCCTGAATAAGGATGCGTTCTTCAGGATACCCGAGATTTTCACAGAGTGCGACTTTCATGGGCAGGGAGAGTGTGGTAAGGCGGGTATACAGCTCCTGGACGTTAAATTTTGGATCGGCGAGGAGAAAAACGATCTTCCCCTGCTTGACTTCCTCGATGGTTTCCTGCATCCCTTTTTCATGCCCCTTGCCATGTGCCACAACCACAGACACCCGAGAAATCGGGATATGCAATCGGGCTGCAGCAACCTGAAGAGAAGATATCCCGGGTATCACTTCGCCGGCAAGATACCCGAGTCCGGCAAGCATGGGATCACCGGTGGAAAGAATCACGGCATCCGGGGGGAGTTTTTTTAGATTTTTGAAGTCATCGATCGTCTTTACCGCACAACCAAACGAAATATGTGATTGTGCAAGCTCGATTGCACGATGAGATCCATAGATTGTTGTTGCCCGGGAAATCTCACGGATTGCCTCTTCGGTGAGCATTCCCGGTCCACAACCGACGCCAATAATTTTCATGGACTTTCTCCAATGATCGCACCATCGCGGTTCACAATTATTACCCGGACACGAGGGTACCCTTTTTTAAATACGGCAAGACTCGACTGCATAGCAGGAGGAAATGCAGGAGATCCTGCAAATTCCTCAACAGTTGCATATCCTGTACCATCAAGGATGTGCGGATTTATATACCGGAGGATGAGCGCCGGGAGTCCGAAAAGGATCACCTCTCCCTTCGCCGCATCAAGCGCCTCATTGATCTTTCCGCCAACCAGCACCACCTCATGATCCGGATACAGGAGGCGTGCATACCGGAGCCCGATCCGCCCGGTAGTGAGTACTGCATTGCATGCGGCTGACACCCGTTCCCGCATCGATTCTTCAAGATGATCATCCCACGGCTCAACGAGCCCGGTGGTTCCCAGCACGGAGATCCCTCCTTCCACACCCACCCGGGAGTTGAGAGTTTTTTTTGCAATCTCTGCACCAAGCGGGATCTGGAGCTTAACCCGTGCACCCGAAAGTCCTGTCTGATCGATTGCTTCCTGTATGGATGTGAGGATGCATTCAAGCGGAGCAGGACTTATAGCCGGCTCCCCTTTTTTGAACCGAGGTGTATCGCGTGAAAAACGGCCGATACCGGCACCAGGTACAACCTGTATTCCTTCCGTCAGGGGACTTGCTTTTGCAATAAACTCGCACCCGGCAGTTACGTCACCCGGGTAATCCCCGGCAAATTTTTTACAGGATGCACTTCCGGAAAACCCGGATACCGGCACTTCTACTACGAGTCCACAGGGAATACGAATTGGAACCGATGTGACAACTCCGGAAAGGGAAAGAATTGCAGCTTTACAGGCAGCAGCAGCGGTTGTTCCGGTGGTATATCCGCGCCGGATAACCTTACCAGACGCAGTGAGGACCCCAAAACCCTCCTCTGTCAGGCAGAGCAAATCGGGGGATTTGCACTTCTTTACCCAGGCCTCGGGATAATCAAAGCCGGTGACCGGATCTCTCATCTTTTTTTGCCTTCAATAAATATCGTGATGCACTCGTTCATGGCCGCAACTGCGACCGGTGTGCCGCCCCGTGTTCCTTCAGTAGATATTGAAGGCACACCTGTCGTGCGCAGCAGTTCCTTTGACTCGGCAGCGTTGACGAACCCCACCGGGGCCCCTATAATGACGGCCGGGCAAATACCCTCATTGATCATTTTGCACAGGGACAGGAGTGCTGATGGAGCGTTGCCGATCACAACGATCGATCCTGCGAGTTTTTCCTCAAGCGCGATAAACCCGGCGGAACTCCTGGTGATACCGCGTTCCTGTGCGATCTCCGCACCGGAATCCAGTGCACAGATCACATCGCTCGTATGCCCTTTTTTCTGGATGCCAACCTGTACCATACGAATGTCGGTAATAATCGGTGCGCCCCGACAGAGAGCTGTGAGTGCTGCAGGAACAGGATCATTGCAGAACCGCATAAGATCTGCCATGCCAAAATCACCGACAGCGACAGAACACCGCTGCCTGACACGGTCTTCGTCATTTGCATTGCCGACCATTGTGCGTGCGAGCATACGCGATTTTTTTGAGATCTCATAGGCTTCTTTGGTTTCAGCACCGGGATCAATATACATATTTATGGTGGTATCCCCGTGGCGTAATAATTCCTTTGACATCTTCACCCATCCTCCATATCCTGCTCTCCTTTCCGCCAATGATTACGGTCGTATGCATGTCCACAGCGTTCTCTACGTTTTCCACACCGGCAAGGGTCGTTATGATTACTTCTTCATCATCGCGTAACGCGTTCCGGACGATTGCGACCGGTGTTTCCGGACCAAGATACTTCCGGGCATGTTCTATGGCAAGTGAAAAGTTGTGCGGTCTTCCCCTGCTCTTCGGGTTGTAGAGCACCACCGGAATACCAATCGAAAACATCGCGTCAAGCCGCTGTTCAATTACTTCAAGGGGTGTCAGGAGATCCGATAAACTGATTACGGCAAAATCACCTGACAGGGGAGATCCTACGCGAGATGCTGCAGCATTTGCCGCAGTGACCCCCGGAATCACCTCAACTTCGATATCAGCACCGGAATGCTCGAGGACTTCAAGGACAATGCCTGCCATGCCGTAGACCCCGGCATCGCCTCCCGAGACAATGGCAACTGCATGGGAACAGGCAAGATCGATCGCCTGCTGTGCCCGCTCAACCTCTTTTCCCATTGAGCTCCGGATCACGGTTTTTCCCGTAAGCAGCGGTTCGAGAGGATCAAGATACAGAGCATTGCCAATCACATAATCGGCGAGGGCTATTACCTTTAGTGCCCGGGGGGTCATGTACTCCCTGCGCCCGGGTCCAAGCCCGACTATGGCAAGACCGCCTTTTTTTGTTTCAGTGTGCGATGGCAACCGTGACCCTCCCGTAAACTTTCTTTCCCATAACAAGCTGTTTTCTCTTTGCCACGGCAAGCGCACATGGCTCGGCAACGCCTAACAGGCCGATCTTTGTTGCGCGGGACAGGGTAATCCCTGTCTGTGCGTTTATTGTTTCATCGTCTACGAATATTAAATTGCCAGAGAGGGCAGAGATTGCTTCAGAGAGTCCTCTCTCGCCACTCTTTTTCTGCGTGGTGGCATAGACCAGCACATCGTGTTCTGCTACTCCTGTTTCTGCAAGTGCATTCCTGATGGCATCCAGCACTTCCTGCATCTTCACCCCTTTACGGCACCCGATCCCCACAGTAAACTCACCTTTCTTTAAAAGGATTGAAACATCGGGACCTGCGATGACGATACCGGGACCCTTCACCGCAAATACCGGTACATCGATATCAAGCATGGCAGCATTCACCTGCCGGGTTGATTCCCGGTTAACAATATCACACCTGCTTCGTTCTCCAACAGCCTCCACCGAATCCCTGCCGGTTGCTTCGGTTGCTGTCGTGATAACCGGCTGGATACCCAGTGCTGACAACTCTTTTGCCAGTTCATTTGCCCCATGATGACCCCCAATAAGCGGGATGGCATACGCAAGGTCAGTGCTCACGACAACTACAGCCGGGTCATTCCATTTATCATGGAGAAGCGGAGCAATGCTGCGCACGACAATTCCCATTGACATGATGGCAACGATCCGTCGCGTGTGGGGAAATATCTCAGAAAAAAGGTCAGGAGTATATTCCCGGACGTCGGCACCAAGGAACTGTGCGACCCGTTCTGCTTCGCCCAAAAACCGGAAAAGTGCGATGACTACTGTATCGGTCATGTATAGAGATATGACCTCGTGTAACCCTTCTTCTCAGGCTGCACCACGCCACCCACGATCAAAAGAGCCGTATGCCCGATCCCTTCTTCCCGGGCTTTTTTTGCAATATCTGCAACCGTTCCCCGTACAATTTTCTGATCAGGCCATGAGGCATGGTAAACGACCGCTGCCGGTGTATCCTGCGGACAGGCAAGTTTTTTGGTGATCTCCTCCAGTTTCTCTGCGCCGAGAAAAATGACCATCGTCGTGCCGAGAGCGGAGAGTTCTTCGATCTGATCGTGAACCAGCGTTTTTCCCGCAGGCCGCGTGACAATCAGGGATTCAGATACCCCACGAAGCGTGAGCTGGGTGCCAAGCGCTGCCGCAGCTGCAAAGAGCGATGAGACCCCGGGAACGATCTCCACCAAAACCCCTCGTCTTTCCAGTTCTTCAATCTGCTCGACTATCGCCCCATAAAGAGATGGGTCGCCGGAATGAAGCCTGACTACGGTTTTTCCTGATTTGGCCGGCATCTCCATAGCTGCCACCAGCTCTTCCAACCGCATGCCCCAGCTGTCCATCATTATTGCGGCTCCCGACTGGGCGATAAGCTCAGGGTTGACAAGCGATCCGGCATAAATGAGAACATCCGCACTTTTCAGAAGGGAAAGTCCCTTCACGGTGATCAGTTCAGGGTTTCCCGGACCTGCCCCGACAAACCAGACCTTTGCCTGCATGATCAGCGCCTCGCATACATGACACTTAAGTAATCGCTTTTTTCCGGGAGATCTCCGGTATGGTAAATTTTCATATCCGGAAAGAACATCCGCTCGACCAGCACAAATTCACGGTAGCCTTCCTCTCGCAGTTCGGCAGCCTTTTTTCTGGGGTGCCGCACCTTGAGAAGAATCCTTGAATCAGGTACCTGCCCGTCAGATACCATAAATCCGCCATTCAGCGAGATCCCTGCAGCGGCAGCAAACGCCGTGATCGAGCTGATCCCCGGTTCTGTACGGTATTGTATTGCGGGATACTTTTCAGCCAGGATGCTGCATAATCGTGAGAACGTGGAGAAAAAATTCGGATCGCCCAGAATACCAAAAACCGCAAGACCCTCCTGTGCTGCAGGTGCAATCTTCTCAGCATTCTCTTCGAGGCATTTGCGGATCCACCCTTCGTCTTCAGTCATCGGGAAATCGAGCACAATTGCATCGCGATACGGGGCAACGAGATCCTGCGCTATTCTTCCTGGTACAAATACAACATCCGCTTCCTTAAGCAGGCGTACAGCCCGCAGGGTGAGCAGTTCGGGATTTCCCGGCCCCAGTCCCAGACCGATCAGCATAGATCCGCCTTCCCCACAATAATGTAGACCGGATCGATCGGTTTGAACATGATGCTTCCTGCAATCTCATGCGATCGGGAGACCTGCACCTGGACAACTTCACAAAAAATGCCAAGCTGCTGCATGGTCGCAACTGCTTCGGCGAGTGTGCTGAGGAGAACCGCATTTATGACGATAGTTCTTTTAACTTTTTTTGCAAGGACCGGAAGGATCCGTGTGAGTTGTTGTGTACCGCCAACGAATGCACAGTCAAAGATCCGGTCAGATGTGAGATAATCGACAGCATCTGTACAAAAAAATTCTATGTTGTGGATACCGGATTTTTGTGCAGCATCCTGAGCAGTCGTTATTGCCTCGGGTCTTTTGTCAAGAGATACAATTTTTTTTGCCTGTTGTGCAGCAGCGATCGAGACTTTACCCGTTCCGCAGCCAATCTCGAGTACCGTATCGGTGCTGCGGAGTCCCAGCTTGAACAGGGAGACTGCCATAATCTCATCCTGTGTCGGACCGCCGGCAAGCTTTGTCCCGGACATCTACTCAATTTTTGTTGTGTTAATGTATTAATGCTTGTTTTACCGGCGGAAAGCATGAGCGGGAGTGAGAAATACGGTGAAAAAATTACACAATACATTTCTCCTTTTCTGCTGATTGTTTTTAGTAAGGCATGCTATGAAGTACGAGATTATTGGGGATAACCTGCAGATGGTAAAAGTTGACCTTGCTGTGGGTGAGGGAATCTTTGCTGAAGCCGGCTCGATGGTGAACATGAGCGGTTCATTCACGATGGAAAGCCAGCTTAAAGGGGGTATCTTATCCGGATTGAAACGCGCAGTTGCAGGAGAGAGTCTCTTTCTCACCCGGTTTACCCCGGGGAATACTCCCGGTTTTGTCTCCATTGCCGGCATGATGCCGGGTAAGATCTTTACGGTTACGGTTGGGATGGGAAAGGAGTTCATCGCCCAGAAGAATGCATTTCTCTGCTGCGAGGAACACGTTGAGCTGGATATCGCCCTGGCAGAAAAATTCCGGGCTGGATTGTTCGGAGGGCAGGGATTCATTCTCCAGCGGATGAGTGGGCAGGGCACGGTCTTTTTGCACTGTTGCGGGGACATCATTGAAATGTCCTTAAAACCCGGTGAAGTCATCAAGGTGCAGACCGGACTTGTGGTCGGTTTTGAAAACACGGTTACCTATGATATCGCTCTTGCAGGAGGTATCACGACTGCACTCTTTGGTGGCGAAGGTCTCTTTGTCACAACGCTGACCGGCCCGGGAAAGGTTGTCCTCCAGTCCATGGACATCGCCAGGATCGCCTCAGTATTGATCCCGTTCCTGCCAAAACCCGTGCATACTGATGGCAAATCCGGATAATTTTTTGGGGGAAACGGGTGCCTCTTACAACTCCTTCCTATTCCACATCAGGCGCCCCGCTCATATTCTCCAATGGTTCCGGCTCTCCTTCTGCCATCTCCTCTTCCGTGCACCAGCACTCGATCGATCGATCAACGCCAATGTATTCCTGGTGATACTCTTCCAGGGTGGAACCTGGCGACATAATGACGGTGCTGGTCAGTTTTCCCTGGCTGAACCCATAGAGCCGTCGGAACGGCCAGTCGGGTCCAAGAACTGCCGTCCGCTCGTAATACACGTCCTGTGCCAGTGCATGGGTGCAGAATATGCCCGGCGATACCTCAAAGAGCACTTCCCTGACATAGCGCCGGATATACCAGCGCAGCTCCGATACAAGTGGCAGGGCACTTGCCAGGGATGCACAGGAAAGTGAAATCCCGCAGGGTTTTTTCTTTGGGTGATAAAACCGCAGCACCAGACGGCTGGTCTCGGATGCAAAAAGTGTATGGTGGAGATCCACTCCTTCCCGCTGAATTAAAAGGATATTCATCCGGGTCTCCGGTAAAATGGGGGGTGATCCGCACGGATACCCCGATCAGGTATACATGCGGTTGTCGGTAATGATTTCGTTCTTCACTTTGTGGACTGCATCGGTAAAGTCTGCCATCTCAACGAATGCCGCTTCCCTTCTCACGGCCATCATGCCGGCCTCACGGCAGACGGCTTCGAGTTCAGCACCCGTGGCATTCTCGGTCATGCCCACAATCTCTTCTAAGTTCACGCTGGCAAGATGCATCCTGCGCGAGTGAATTTTCAGGATCTGGAGCCGTGCATCCTTATCCGGCAGGGGGATCTCGATCAACCGGTCAAACCGCCCGGGCCGCAGAAGTGCCGGATCCAGCATATCCGGTCGGTTGGTGGCTGCCATGATGCGTACATTTCCCCGGTTGTCAAACCCGTCCATTTCGGCAAGGAGCTGCATGAGCGTACGCTGCACTTCGGCGCTTCCTGATGTACCGTCATGGGTCCGCGTGCTTCCCACTGCATCGATCTCATCAATGAAGACGATTGCAGGTGCACGTTCGCGGGCCAGCATGAACAGTTCGCGGACAAGTCCCGCGCCTTCACCGATAAACTTGTGAACCAGTTCACTGCCGGACATGCGAATGAACGTGGCCTTTGCTTCGTGAGCTACCGCCTTTGCAATCAGGGTTTTGCCGGTACCCGGCGGCCCGTAAAGCAGGATACCTTTGGGTGGTTCCACGCCGATGCGCTCGAATATTTCAGGTTTTGTCAGCGGGTACTCCACTGCTTCGCGCACCTCTTTAATCACATCAGTAAGACCGCCTATCTGGGCATAGCTGGTATCAGGTTTTATCTCCAGCTCCATGACGCGGATACGTGAGTCGTAGATGTTGCCAATTACTTTTACAATCGAGAGCGCGTTATTGACAGCAACCTTAGCCCCGGGTTTTAAGAGCGGGCGAAGTTCTTCTGTTGCTGTGGTGAGATATTCCTGGTTGTTTCCCTGCTGCCGGAGATAAATCTCACCATTATCCAGTATATCAACGATAACGGCGACAAACAGCGGCATGCGCTTGAGCTGGTTGTTCTCCCGCTTGAGCTGGGCATTTTCCTTTATGAGCTCGTCAACTTTCACCTTCATCTCGAGCAGGCTGGCTTCAAACTCGTTGAACTGGATCTGGTATTTGAGCTCAGTTGAAGGCGCAGTGTTATTGACGGAAGTTTCTTCCATATCAATCTTATATCTGTAATCTTCAAACATTTATTAGGTATGATATTGCTTATCAGGGGAAGAGGAATAGCAAGGGGCGTGGGAAGTGGCCCGCTGCTCGTCAGTCCGGTACCTGTATCGTTTCTCTCGGGTGTCGATCCGGCATCGGGGATCATCGTCGAGAAAGGTCACCCGCTCCAGGGTGAATGTATTGCAGGCAAAGTTTTTGCATTTCCCTACGGTAAGGGTTCAACCGTTGGCTCTTATGTACTCTATGCGTTAAGCCGGAACGGGCATGCGCCGGCAGCAATCATCAATACTGAAGCAGAACCGATTATCGCGACCGGGGCAATCATTGGCGAGATACCGATGATTGACCGGATTGAGATACCGATGAACCGGCTGCGAAGTGGAGTAATGGTTTTCGTAAACGGGGATACCGGAGAGATGAGATACGATGGTGATTTTTTGTAAATTCCCCCTAAAGCAGGTACTTGTATAAATCGTAATCCTGGTTCACCGGGCATTCATGCTGATTACGCCGCGCTCCTTTCTCTGATTATGAAAACAATCCTGTCATTTCCTAAAAATCAATTCCATAAAAAAACTACATAATGCGTCGGATCACAAATATAAAGGATGAAAATACGACGGGGCATTTTCCTATTAAAAAGAGAGTGTTTACCTACTCTTCTATCCTTAATAGAATCTCTTATACGGGTTACAGTCATATAGTAACCAGAACATTCCGGGATTTTAGCCCGGACCTTTTTGGGGGAACGATCAGAACAATGGGTTCACAATGGGGATATGATCGAACACATTTAAGGGCAAAACACGAGGGGTACCGCTCACGGGCAGCATATAAACTTCTTGAGATCCAGCATAAATTTGCCATTATCCGGCCCGATGACAATATCGTTGACCTTGGGGCGGCTCCCGGAAGCTGGCTGCAGGTGGAGCGCACGCTCACGCAGGCAAAAGTTGTTGGCATTGATCTCAATCCTATCGCTGCACTTGATGGGGTAGAGACTATAGAAGGAGATCTCAATGATCCCGAAGTGCAGAAAAAAGTGCTGACCCTGCTCGGCGTTGTTAATGTGGTGGTCTGTGATGCATCACCCAAGCTCTCCGGGCATAAGAGCTATGACCAGGCACGCATCATTGAACTGAACGAACAGGCGCTGGCGTTTGCCTGTAAAGTGTCTAAACAGGGCGGCAATTTTGTTGTAAAATCGTTCCAGGGTACGGATTTTCCCGAGCTTTATGCCATGACCAAACAACATTACTATTCGGTAAAAACCTGTATCACCAGGTCAACCCGCAAAGGGAGTACCGAGCTCTACATAGTTGCAAAGAATCTCGTGGGCTGAAAAAATCGTGATCCTCAAGGACTCCTTTAACCGCCCGGTAAGCAACCTTCGGGTAAGTCTTACACCGAAGTGTAACCTTTCCTGCATATACTGCCACAAAGAAGGGGAAAAATCTCCAAAGGATCAGTTGTCGGCCGAAGAGATCGCAGAGATCCTGCGGGTTGCAGCAAAATTTGAGATCCGCAGCGTGAAATTTACCGGCGGTGAACCGCTTCTCCGTCCCGATCTTTTAGAGATAGTGCAGTCAGTGCCTGCCGGCATGGAGTCTTCGCTTACTACCAACGGAACCCTCCTTGCAGACCTTGCCTCCGGTCTCAAAGATGTCGGCCTCAGGAGGGTTAATGTCAGCCTCGACAGCCTGAATCCGGAAACCTACAAAAAGATCACGGGGATAGACAAGCTTTCTGATGTCCTGGACGGTATAACTGCGGCACTCGACGTGGGACTCACACCGGTCAAGCTGAACATGGTGGTTCTTGAGGGCATCAACGACAACGAGGTTGATGACTTCCTCGCATATGTCAGGGGTAACCGGAATCTTGTTCTCCAGCTGATCGAACTGATGCATTTCAATGACTGCAACTACCATGGAGACTTAAACGGGCTGGAAGAGACACTTGCCTCCCGTTCAAAACAGATCATCACCAGGAGGATGCACCACCGGAAAAAATATTGCCTTGATGGTGCCGAGGTTGAAGTTGTCCGCCCGCTCCATAACACGGAGTTCTGCGCTTTCTGCAACCGCCTCAGGGTAACTTCTGATGGGAAACTCAAACCCTGCCTCCTGCGTACGGATAACCATGTTGAGATCCGGGGAAAGAAAGGCGCAGAACTCGAAGTATTGTTCAAAAAAGCGGTATCACTGCGAGAGCCATTTTACAAATAAAGGTAAAAGAACGGGTAAAAAATGGCGTGATGATGGAGAGAACACAAACCTGATTTTTTTGTCCCTGCGGCAATTATTTACAACTCCGGCACGAACACAGGATATATGGAAGAAAATGAGTTCCTGTCGGTTCTTTCCCACCTGTATGAAAAAACCCTGATCCTCCAGGACCCCGGCCAGTTCAACAAAGTCCTGTATTTTTACCTGATCGATTCCCTTGCCCATATCGATTACACTGCAGGCATCTATGCCTTCAATATCCTGTCCCCAAAAAATATCATGAGTGGTGAATACCTGCGCTGGCGGATTGACGAGGAGAAAAAAGGGGACCGTGCGAAATTTTGCGGATTTATCAACTGGTTAAAAGAGAACCATTTAGAAAAGTTCGTCTCTTTGCCCTCACTCTGGCAGATGATCTATGATGCTGAAGATCCGGCAAGCTACCGGAGTTTTCGGATTGTTCCTGACCCGGACAGCAGAAATCCGATCCCGACTGAGTTTTTCTTTGTAATCATTGACGAATTCTTTGAACCTGAATTCTTAAAGAGCCTGTACGAAGATGCCTCGCTCTCGGCCCTGTTCAAAACCTATATCGCCCGGTCATAAAAAACAAAAAAAGGTGTCCCGTTATATGGATGTCAGCCGGATATGTTCAGAACTCGTTGCAATCAGGAGCGAAAACCCCCCAGGGCGTACTACTGAAGTCATCGAATATATCAGAGCATTTCTTGATAACTTAGGTATAGGTTCGAACATTACGGGCAACGACACGGGGCAATGTAATCTTGTTACCACAGGTACTGAGAGCCGGCTTCTCTTCTGCGGACATGTGGATGTTGTACCTGCACGGGATGAGGGGTGGACATACCCTCCCTTTTCCGGAACCATGAGAGATGGTTTTGTGTGGGGGCGGGGTGCAACCGACATGAAGGGTGGTTGTGCCTCACTTCTTGCTGCCTGTGGTATGCTGGTTGAACTGGGCAGGGAAATACCGGCTACCTTTGCGTTTGTCTGTGATGAAGAGACGGGGGGTGAGAACGGGATACGGCACCTTCTTGTAAAAAAAATGCTTAAACCCACGGACTGCCTGGTTGCAGAACCGTCACCTGCCCGCCATCCCAGCATCGGGCAAAAAGGGCTCTGCCGGCTCGGGATGAAATTCAGGGGAACTCCTGCACACGGGTCACTCTACCCCGCGGTTGGGGTGAGTGCTGTTATGGAAGCAATGTCCCTGCTCGAATATGTAAAAGCATTGCATGATCGGGAATATTCCGTTGATGAGAGGCTCAAAGAGATCATTGATCGTTCTTCTGGTGTCCTTGAAGAGGAATTCCATATCCATAACGTGAGCGAGGTACTGAAAAAACTGATGTACAACCCGGGTGTCATAAAGGGAGGAGAGAAATCCAATGTTGTGGCACAGCACTGTGAGATTGACCTTGAACTCCGTGTGCCGTGGGGATGTTCTATTGCGGCGCTTATTGCGGGGATCAAATCTCATGCCCCGCACGGGAACATTATCTCGCAGGAAATCCATGAACCCTCCATGACGGATCCTGCCTGTCGGCTTGTCAAGGTTACCTGCAACGAAGTCGAACGGGTGCAGGGCGGAATGGTATTTCCTATTGTCCAGTGGGCGGCAAGTGATGCCCGGCACCTCCGTCTTTGCGGGTTTAACGTGATCGAGTACGGGCCCGGTGAGATTTCAACACTCCATGCGGTGAATGAACGGGTCACGATCGATAGCCTGAACAAGGCCTCATTGATTTACCTGGGAATAATGACCGCGTATGCCAAAAATAATCCATAAAAAAAGATTTAAAAAAACGGATATTGATTATTTTCTTCTGCTGTTTGCAGCGAGCATGAACCCGCATGCAATGAATACCGCGGCAAGTGCGGTGAGCGGTGAAACCGGGGAATAGGTCGTCTTCTTTGCAACCGGGATTGTGGTTACCGGTATTACTTCCGTTCCCGGCACCTGAGTTGTGATCTGGGTTATGCTTTGAGTTGGCAGAGGAGATGGTGTCACGGTCGTATAAAACGTCCCGATACGGCTGACGGTTACTGTCGGCGTGGCAGTGCCAGAAATTGTTCTTACCTGCAGTTTTCCCATCAAACTTTCCTTGTTCTTAAGTGCATCAGCAAAATCCGGTTGTAATCCCAGTGCCTTGTTAAAACACTGGAGTGCGTCCTGGTATTTTCCAAGCGCGGCAAATGCCAATCCCTTGTTGTTCCAGACATCGGCATTCTTCACGGTGATCCGGGTTGCCTGGTCATACGCATACAGGGCATCCTGGTATCTGCCGAGATTCATGAGTGCGAGACCTTTCTGGTTCCATCCGTCAAGATTCGTCGGGTCAATAGTTGTACACTTTTCATAGGATGTGAGTGCATTGTCGGATTTATTCAGCATCAGGTAGGCATAACCCTGGTTGCAGTAGGCATCTGAACGAATGTACCCGGCCAAAAAGAGCGTATCATACGCGGATACTGTATCCGCATACCGCCCCGATTTGAGCAGACCGTACGCCCGGGCATCCAGGGCAACCTGGTCGGATGATTTAATGGCAATTGCCGCATCCGCTGCATTGATGGCTTCATTATATCTTCCCAGGTTATTCAGTGCAACTGCNNCCCCACCATGACAGCATACTGTCCTTTTGTGTACCACTCGAGAGCGTCTTCAGCATGAACCACCGGTATAGACAGGAGGAGGAGGAGAAGAACCAGAACCAGTACCTTTGATTTCATAATCTCATGACGAAGTTTTCCCTGATCGCTGATGAATGTATTGTTTTTTTGGCGTGCTGCCTACAGTGTCCTGTGGAGCTGGCAATTGCACCGGCCGATGGTAAGAAAAACGGTTAATGCAAAGAGGGCAGTTGCACAAAATGCATAAAAAAAACCGGATGTATCTGCAACCATCCCGGCGATGAACGGTAGTGTAGTCATGCCCAGATAGCTCGTGGTTGAGAACAATCCCATAGCTACTCCCTGGTGATCCCTGGCCTGGGCAAGAAACGTCATCTGGGCGATCATTACGACACCTGCACATATTCCGAGCATCACAAAGCCCAGCGGTGAGTAATACAAAACTAATACAGCGATTACAATCAATAGTGCAGACCAGCGGATTGTAGGAACCGGGGGTAACGAGAGACGGGATGCAACCAGAACACCCGCAATCGTTGCAATACTCATAAGGGAAATCCAGTTCCCGACACTATCCGGTGAATAGCCGGAATATTTGGGATAAAGCGAGGTAACGACACCGGTGATACCAATAAGTATTACTGATGAGTACCACAACCATCGGAATTCCTGCACGAGATAAAAAATTGTTTTAAGATCTCCTTTTTGGGTAACGGCACCCGTTTCATTGATAAAAAAACTTGCAGCTGCGGGAATTATGACAAGAACTGAAAACACCAGTATACCGGATGCAGGATTTGGAATTTGTGTTGCCAGCCACCCGGCAAAAACCAGACCGATCACAAGCCCGGCATTGAGCGATGCCATGAGGTATCCGCTCATTCGTTCGTGATCCGAAAGTGAGTTGACATAGGACATCGCTGCGGCTACAAAGAACCCCGCTCCTACACCTTCTATGATGCGGGTAACAATTACCGGAATGGGCGATACCAGAACTGATAGCAGAAGCCCGCTGGCAACGGTGATAGCAAGGCCAATACGGATGACAGGAACACGGCCGTACCTGTCTGACAGGATACCTGCGGGAAGTGTGCTTACAAACGCCCCCAGGAAATAAGCGGAATAGATGGCCGCCTGAATTGCAGATGTCCCGGCATATGAAGGGAGCACAGGAACTATGGCATTTGAAAGTGCCATTACGGCAAAAATGCCAAAAAAAAGGGAGATGCGTGTCCTCATTTTTACCCGTCAGACCATGCGATATGTCTCAAGGTTCATGGGCGAGTGCGTCTCGATATGATAGCGTTTATAGATGGAACTTGCAAGATCGATAGTATTATTTTCATCGCCGTGGATGCAGAAGATCTTCTCAGGACGCGGCTGGATCTGGCCGATATAGTTCATCAGTTGCCGCCGGTCTGAGTGACCGGAAAAGCCATCGATGGTTACGATCTCAAGGTTGATAGTGATGGTACCTTTGCGCCCCATCGGTACCTCACGCCATCCTTTCTGGATACGTCGCCCGTAGGTACCATCTGCCTGGTACCCCACAAAGACTAGGGCATTCTTTTCATCCTGTGCAAGGTTCAGGAGGTACTCCATTACCGGTCCACCATTCAGCATACCACTGGTTGAAATGATAACACAGGGATCGCCGGTCATCACTTTCTCGCGCAGCTCCTGGCTGTCCACCTGCTGGAAACACTCGGCAAGGAACGGGTTCATACCTTCCCGGAAGATCAGGTTGCGGAGTTCAGTGTTCAGGTATTCGGGATAGGTGGTATGGATTGCCGTTGCCTCGCGGATCATGCCGTCAAGGTAGATCTTCACTTTCGGGATTTTATCAAGACGCATGCCTTCTTCCAGGGCCAGCATCACTTCCTGAGAACGCCCGACAGAGAATGCCGGGATGATGACCTTGCCGCCCCTGGAGAGTACGGTATTGATGGTTTCGTAGAGTTTTGCCTCTGCATCGGAACGGGCAGGCTGGAAATCACCAGAGCCCCCGTACGTGCTCTCCATGAAGAGCGCTTCGAGGCGCGGGAACTGGTTGATCGCCGGGTTGAAAAGACGGCTCTTGCTGTAGTTGAAATCCCCGGTGAAAGCGATGTTGTACACGCCGTCCCCGATATGGAAGTGGGCAATCGCTGAGCCCAGGATGTGACCGGCATTATGGAAGGTAAGCTTGATATCAGGCGCAATATCCGTCACGCTGCCGTAGTTGAGGGTGATGGAATGCCGGATATAGGTTTTCACCTCGTTTGAGGAATACGGGACTTTCCGGTCTTCCTTGTGGATTACATCCAGGTAATCGAGCTGGAGCATTGCCGAGAGATCCCGGGTGGGGGGTGTTGAGTAAACCGGGCCTTCGTAGCCATACTTGTACAGGAGGGGTATAAGTGCACAGTGGTCGAGGTGAGCGTGAGTAAGCACGACCGCATCGAGCTGGGCGAGCGGATGAATCTCGGGGACATAGAGATAGGGGGTGCTGTTTGAGCTGTCCGGTTTTTCCCCGCAGTCGATCAACACCCGGCTGTTCGGGGTCGTAAGCAGGAACGCCGCACGGCCAACTTCACGGCAACAACCCAGCATCGTGACCCGGATCCACTGGTCCTTTTTTGTCGCGTCTTTGGTAGTATCGTCTTTTCCGGGGATATCCCGGTGTATTCTCCTGCCGATTGTGCGCAGGAATGCTTTCCTCTCCTCGTTCGTAACACGGAGGTACTGCCGGATCTGTTTCACCGTTGAGCTCTCGATAGGGGGGGTCCGTACAACCTTGGGAGTCCAGCCGATGTGTTTGGTAATCTCCCGGAGCGTTGCACCGTTCTTACCTATGACAACACCGGGTTTTTCTGCTTCGATCAGTACCTCGCCGGTATCCGGATCAAAAAAGATATCGGTAATACCCGCAGTTTCCGGCACAACAGATTTGATATCATTGACTGCCTTTTCGGGGTCTTCAAGAATGGTGGGTCTGACCACAATCCGCTTTCGCAGGTCGCGGGCAAGAATCCTGATCAAGTCCGGCTCGTCGGCAAACCGTTTCGGGTCGTCCGTGTAGATGACCAGCTCGGGTCCTTCGAATTCAACCTGCGTAACCGTGATGCCGTTGGGCACCTTCTCGTTAATTTTGTCTTTGAGCTCTTTGAGCCGTTCTTCAATCAGCATAAAAAAGTCGTCCTAAAAAAAAAGATCATGCGGGAGTTTTGGCAAGATACTTTTTGAGCTGGTCCTCGTTTAACACATCATACTTGTCTTTTGTGATAACCACGACGTGGATACCTTCACCGGACCCGGCGTCACGCTTCATCGCGGATTTCAGTGCCCGGATTGCGAGATCGATTGCCTCATCTTCGTTCATCTTGGGGACGAACCGGTCCTCAAGCACACCGTACGCCATCGGAGAACCTGAGCCGGTAGCAACGATTTCTTCTTCTTTGGTCGCACCGCCCATGGCATCAACCGAGTACACGCTCGGGCCGGATTCGTCAATCCCGCCCACAAGGAGCTGGACATAGTACGGGAAGTACCGGTTCTGGTTTAAGTAATTCGAAAGCAGTGTTGCTGTGGCCCCGACCGTGATCGGGCGTGACCTGCGGATCTGGTAGAGGTTGCACTCCACGGTCAGGATACGTGCGAGCTGCTGGGCATCACCGACACCTCCTGCAGTGGTCATGCCGATCCGGTCTGCCACCTTGTATACTTTTTTTGCTTTCTTGCTTGCGATCATGTAGCCCATGGTCGCCCTTTTCTCGGTAGCGAGAATCACACCGCTGGAAAAAACGAGGCCAACGGTTGTCGTTCCCTTCATGGACTCCTGGTACTGTTCAGGCATAGTAACACCCCAAAAACAAATAAACGCTACAATTCCTTTTTTAAAAGCGTTTTATGGTATTAAAGGATACAGGGAAATTTAAAGGTATTTATTCTGCCGGATCGTGGCAGAGAGCCCTGATGAGATCCCGGTCATAGAGCATGGCAACGAGACGCTTGTCACCGTTCACCACCGGGATCTGGTCTACCCGTGCACGGCGCATCTTGAGGGCGCACTCGCTCACTTCCGCGTTTGCCGGGACAGCTATTACATTTTTCACCATAGCAAGTTTCACCGGGCGGTTCGGGAGCTGAACTTTTGAGATGCCGAAGCTGATCGTGTGGTTGTCCCGGATGCTTTCCCAGGTCCATTCATCATCATCAGTGCCATTGGAGAAATCGCTCACACCGACACTGTCTTCAATGCTTGAACTCCTGATGAGGTCCCGCTCAGAGATGATACCCTGCAGCCGGTTCTCGGCATCAAGGATGGGGATTGCGTCGACACCGGAGATCTCCATAACTCTCCCGACAACCGGGAGGGGCGTCTCTTCCCAGAGAGCAAATGTCATGCTGGTATATTTATCCTTGATCTCGTCTTTTATCTTGAGCTTCGCCAGTGCATGTATGAGATCTGCAACAGAGAGAAGACCGACCAGGTGACCCCCCTCCACAACCGGGAGCCTGCGGATACGGCGGGTGACCAGAATTCTGGCTGCCTCCCGCACATCCATATCCGGTTCGATCGTGATGGGTTTTGGCGTCATGAGAAGCCCGAGCTGGATCTCTTCGGGTTTTCTCAACAGGTCCTTTCGCGTAATGATGCCAACGATTTTTTTATTCTTGATGACGGGGACACCGGAGATTCCTGTACGTTTGAGTATTTTTAAGACATCGTCCCGGCTTCCCGGGATTTCGACGTGCACCACGTCAGATGTCATGTAGTCTCTGACAATCATGTCTGTTATGATCTCACCACCATGGTTGTTACTGTGCTGTGGGTAACCACAAATGTGCTGACACTGCCGATCAGCAGGCGATCGGTATTACTCTTACCATGGGAACCTACTATGATGAGGTCGGATTTCTCCCGTTCTGCAAGGGCAATGATCTCGCTCCCTGCATGCCCCTGTTTCATGTGAGTGATGACCGTGATGCCTTTGCCGGCAGCGTACTTCTTTGCCCTCTCCAGTACCGCTTCCCCCTCTTTTTCGAGGACACGATATATGATCTCCACGGTATTATCTAAGGGAAGTGAAGTGAACAGGCCAGTCTCCACCACGTATATGGCATGGAGCTTTGCATTGCATAATTTCGCTGTATCGACAGCCTGGGACAATGCGCGCTGGCTTGCCTCCGATCCGTCCATAGCAATAAGAAGGTTAGTAAACACTGGCATCACCCAAAACAAACATGCCTCTTTTATTGGTTTTACAAATTAAAAACATTATTGCCAATTATACTGCCAGAGGCCCTTTTAATAATGGATGTAACCGGATCGCAGCTGAAATGAAGGGTTGATTGTGCAGGATCGATGGTGAACAGGTTTGCCCGCGCTCCTTTACGGATGAAATATGAGGACCCGGTCAGTTCAGAACCCCGTACAGCAGCACCCAGCAGGACTTTTGGATCAATCCTGTATACCGCTGAGGTAAACGCCATCTCAGAAAACATGTCCGGGGGCACAAACATCACATTGTCGGTACCGAGGAGTAGTTTGCAGCCCAGGTCCTGCATGAGCTGTACAGGAGGGTGACGTGCTGATGACGTAACGCCAAGTATCCAGTTGGAACGGGGACAAACGGCAATCGGAATCTGCCTGTCCGCACATTCACGGAGCTGTTTTTTTGTTGCATGGGTGCAGTGAATGAGAAGATCCGGGTCAAGTGCGAGTGCCGCGTCAACATCTGCTGCATCCCGTTCACCGGCATGCAGGGCAATCTTTTTTCCTGCTCGTTTAGCTTTTGCAACCAGCGTATCCGTGCCAGGTACATCACGGGTACTGCTGATCCCAAGGCCATCGGCAATTCCTTCTCCCCCTTCACGCCCGAATATGATAGGCCGGAATGCCAACCCCTCAGCAGCTTCTCTGAGTGCAGTGACTCCCCCACTTCCCCCCTCACGGAAGTCTGCACAGCCGGCCGTGCCGCCGGCTATCATTCCCTGTATACTCACGTGCATCCCCCCCACCAGATCCTGATGTGAAGCGGCAGCAAGGATACGATGTTTCAGTCCGCCCGGGGGAGTGACCAGAGACTCAAGATCTCCTTTTACCTGGCAGTCCATCGCAAGGGTGTCCCCGAGATGCGTATGTGCGTTAAAAAAAGCAGGGCAGATCCATACCATGGGCGCATGGCGGGCTTCTTCTAATGCCGTAATGGTTCCGTTCTCAATAATAATATCCACCGGCAGGAGTGTGAGCTCCTCTCCAACAAGCGCCTGTCCCGAGACCCTGTACGATCTTTTTTTCATACGCCGTAACTCTCCTTTATATATTGAAAAATGAAATATATTTGCATGGCTAAAAAACAAGGTGGCAGATTACTCTCCTCAGCTGGTCTCGTCAACTATTACGAGAGTGAAGACCGGCGGGCAATTCATATAAGTCCTATCGCTGTGATGGCAGTTGCAGCAGCGATTGGTATCATCGTTCTTATTCTGAATATTATCTACGGATTGCATGCATAACGTCCCGTTTTTTAAACGATCCTATTTTTTGCCATTTCCTGATGGCGCCCTTCTTTTTTCAGCACACGTTTTGTGATATCCTCATCATTCTTAAAATACAAGGAATCATGACCGGTCCACTTTGGGCAGTTGCGGAAGATGACGGCCGGGACACCGTTGTTGCTCTCGCCCATGACAAAATTTGCAAAGCCGGCAATCTCGTCCACCACAGCCTCTTCTGTTATCTTGAGTACATGCCCGAACAGGTCCGTATCGCCCCGGAAATCCCGTATTGCACAAAAACCACTCCACCCGATTGCATTGCCGGTTTGCCCGCGACGGAATGATCTTCCGCAGGTGTCGGTGATGATAATCCCGACATCCTTACGGGCAAGAGTTCTTATTTCCTCTTGCAGTTCTCCTGCGGCTTTCATCGGATCGGGCGGCAGGAAGATTACCATCCCGTCTTCAATATTGCTCTGGTCGACCCCGGCACGGACGCCGATGTGGCCAAAGGAAAGTTCGGAGAGGATGAACGGGTGCTCCATGATAATATCTGCAGATGCGTCCAGAACGGCCTGGACAAACCGGGGGTCTTCCCCATTGAGTTTTGCGAGCCGCTGCGCCCGTTCTGAAGGTGTGATGGATGCAAGTGTTTTTGTGTAGCCTTTTGCCTTTGAGTATATGGTCGAGGCTATGCAGAGAATATCGCCATCCTGGACTGGCATCCTCTCACAGATCATCGCTGCGATGTTGTCACCCGCATGAATGAGGGGGAGCCCCCGCACACCCATGACCTGAATCTGCTCCATAGTAACATCTTTATGAGATGATCTGATGATAAAGGAGTTTCGTTTCGCATCCCTTCTTTTAAGATCTTCACATTCCGTTCTTTTTGCAGGATACCGGTACCATTCTTATGAAAACTCCTTTCCTGGTAATTATAACAATCAGCCGATATATTTTTATCAGGATAACACGCATCACCTCTTTGTCATGTACCTTATCATTCGCTGCCCGGGGTGCAGGATGTTCACGTACGTGGATCGTTTCCAGAAATGGAAGCTCTGCCCGGTCTGCGGTCACGCAAACGAGGTTGTCAAAGCGCCGGCCTATCTGGAGGTTGAGGATTACATTGAAGCGGAACATATTGTAAAACAGATGGAAAAACACCTCCACGCGACTAAGAAAACGGATTTCTCGCCAGAGGAGACCGCGGAGCTACGCCATCATTATACCGAGGCACTGCGAAAAAAGGCCAAAGGCAACCACGCGTAATTATCCTGCGCATTTTTTTTTAAAATTATCTCTATGGGCACTCGCTTGGATTAACATTAATGTGCGGGTTTATGAATTATGGATGGTACCTCGCGCGTACGATGCCCCGACACCAGCGATACAGAGGCACGTGAAGATCAGGAATGCAACGGTTGTGCTGGTCAGGAGTGCGGGATAGACTGGCGGGGTAATGGCGACGCTCCCGATAAAAACAGAGAAACAGAACATGGCGATCGCCATAGAGAGTACCTGCCCGAGCGATCGCATTGTTGCGACCATACTGGACGCGATGCCGAGATATCGTATATCCACTGAACTCATGATCGCGTTGGTATTCGGTGATGAGAAGAGTGCATACCCAAAACCAAGAACCATCAGGCTGATGATGATCGCATAGAGGGGTGTTATAGGGGTGAGGAAGATAAAAAATGAGAGCCCGAGCGTGGTGATCGCCATACCAATGGTCGCAACGATCCGGGGTTCAATCCGGTCTGAAAGTTTTCCCGCAATGGGTGAGAAGATCATCTGGACAACCGGCTGGGCAACAAGGATGAATCCTGCGGTTTCTGCTGAAAATCCCCTTATGTACTGGAGGTAGAGCGAGAGCAGGACTGCCACGGCAAAGGTTGCACCGTAGTTGATCATTGCCGCAATGTTGGAAAACAGGAAGGTCCGGTTTCTTAAAAAGATGGTAAGATTAAGGAGTGGACTGGTGCAGCGTTTTTCCCACCAGATAAAAATGGCGAAAGCGCATCCTGCCACAAAAATACAAAGTCCTGCAGCGGGATCGGGAAGCAGGAGCATGCCGAAAATAGCGCTGAATACCATGATCCCGTACACAACCGACCCATACAGGTCAAAACGCTCACCGGCTGCATCAGCCCATTCATGTGAAACACCCTTCAGCGTCAGGACGATCGTGGCAAGACCGAGCGGTACGTTGATCAGGAAGATTGCCGGCCACCCGAAATGATCCGTGAGAATACCACCGAGGAACGGGCCAATGGAGAGGCCGGCATACACGGTCGCGAGAGTGATCCCCAGCGCCCAGCCGCGTTCGCCAGGCCCGTAGACCTGTGTCACCATCGCAACCGACGTGGCAAAGAGCATTGCACCCCCGATTCCCTGGATGAACCGTGCGGCAATCAGGATACCTGCAGCGGGAGCGAGTGCAGATGCAAGGGATGCAACCGTGAAGATCAGAATACCCAGCACAAAGATCTTTTTACGCCCGAGAATGTCAGCAAGCCGGCCAAACGGCACGATAAAAAGTGCGGCAGAAATGATATATGCAGAGGTGATCCAGCCCAGCGTTACCGCATCCGCATTGTACTGCGCTGCGATGGCCGGAAGGGCAACGATTATGGACGAGCCGGTATAGGGGACGAGGAATGAGGCAAGGCATGCGACAAGGAGGATGACCTTTTTTTCGCGTTCATCGACCATGGGTATTCCGGGGTTGGTGCTGATACGGATTAAGGATATTGAATCCTGTGAACGAAATGCATGAAGGATCGTAGAATTGCAAATGGCATTTTGTAATGTTACCGCAGCCATAAAAAAGACCGGTCCTGCACTAATCGTGTAGTAACAAACCGGATCGCGCCCCGGCGCATCTTTGCCGGGCGATACTTCAAAGTCGATGAGCTGCGATTGTATCTGTACAGGAGTTCCATGGAGCAGTACGATGTTTTGGTGATCGGAGCCGGCCCGGCCGGGTTGTTCTGTGCGATCCATGCTGCCTGGCCCGGGTATCGTGTCCTTCTGCTGGAAAAGAACCCTGATCCCGGTGCAAAGCTCCTCATCTCCGGATCCGGGCAATGCAATATCAGCCATGATGGCGAAATTCGTGATTTCCTTTCTCATTATGGTGATCATGGCAAACAGGTAAAACCGGCCTTGTTCGGGTTCACCAACCGGGATCTCATCGAATTCTTCCGCAAACGCGGGCTTGCTATGATGACGGAAGAGAACGGCAAAGTGTTCCCGGAAACCCGGAGATCAGCTGATATTCTTGCCTTGCTCATTAAGGAATGCAAAGAGCGGGGCGTCGATCTTCATTGCGGCGAGCCGGTAACCAGTGTCACCCGGACCTCCGACGGGTTTGAGATAACGACCCCGACAATGCTGTACCGTTCTACGGTTCTCGTCATTGCAACCGGCGGGGCTTCCTACCCAAAGAGCGGTTCGACCGGAGATGGGTACCGGTTTGTCGCATCGCTGGGCCAGCCGGTGACTGAAATCGCACCGGCACTCACCCCCCTCATTATACGGAATTACCCGTTTGCAGCACTATCAGGCATCTCGTTTGAGCGCATGCACTTCTCGGTCTGGCGGGCTGGCAAAAAGATCGCTGATCACACGGGAGATGTCCTCTTCACGCATCTCGGATTGTCCGGTCCGGGTATCCTTGATGCTTCGCGGGAGATCCGGGTGGAGGATGTGATCAGGCTCTCGTTTGTGGGAAACCTGAAGCGCGAGGAGTTCACCGCTGATCTCTCCCGGCGCATCCAGGAAGCCCGGGTCTGGCAGATCGGGACTATACTGGCAGCGTACCCGATCCCGGAACGCCTCAACCGGAAACTGCTGGCATTGTCCGGAATCCCCGAAGATCTCAAGGGCAATCATTTCTCAGCTGAACAGCGATCGCATCTCATCACGAACTGCACGGAATTTCCGCTGACCGTTACGGCACCGGGCGGGTTTTCTGTTGCCATGGTGACCCGTGGCGGGATTGCACTGGACAGCGTGAATCCAAAAACCATGGAATCAACCATCATACCCGATCTCTATTTTGCCGGGGAGGTGCTGGATATCGATGGCGACACCGGAGGATACAATCTCCAGGCAGCGTTCTCAACCGGTTTTCTGGCGGGTCGGAGTATCAGGAAAAAGCGGGAGAGCGGATGAGCGGTAAGACCAGAATTTTTTCCTGTTATTCACCTTCGAAGGATGGTATAAAAAAATGGATGAGCGTGAAAATATGATTATCCCCGTATGGTCATGTATTCTCAGGATCTCCTGAAACAACCGTGATGCCTGCCTTTTTGATAAGGTAATATCCCCCGGCAAGACCGACCACGATAACACCGATTCCCATCAACTCAAAACCAAATTCATTGCCGCTCATCCCTGTGGGATCCAGGAGAATCACTTTCCGGGCGACCGCGATGATGGCAAGCAGGACCACGATCTCGACATGAATGGTATTCTCATGGAAGTACGCCTTGATGGTATCTAAAAGTTCGACCCCGATCAGCACCAGCAGGAAGGCGCCGAGCACGGTGATGAGTTCATGGGTTTCCAGTAAATAGGGGGTTGTGACTATAAGGGACTGATACAGGAGCCAGACGAGATCAATAAGGGATGTTGCAAGCACGAGCATAAGCAGGGCCATGAGCACCGCATAGACGATCTTTTCGAATTTATTGACAATTTCAATCATTTCCATTATCCTTCAACGGGTATCAGGTCCGGATTATCCGGATTATACATCTTCACCACATTCCCTATAACGATTACCGCAGGAGGTTTAACACCCTTTTTTCGGGCTGAATCGGCAATAGTTGCAAGCGACCCGGTGGTCACCCGCCGGTCTTTGCGCAGGCCCCGTTCAATAATGGCAACCATCGTACTACCTGCCTTGCCGTTCCTGATAAGTGCATCTGCTATCTTACCAAGGTTTGCCACACCCATCAGGATCACAATCGTGCCCCGGCTCCTGGCAAGCAGCTGCCAGTCAAGTGCCGGCTCGGGTTTGGTCGGGTCTTCATTGCCGGTCAGTATGGTGACCTGTGACGCATAGTTCCGGTGCGTGAGGGGAATCCCGACCGATGCCGGCACAGCAAGCGCACTGCTCACACCCGGCACCATCTCGACCGGTATCCCGGCACTGCGAACAGCTTCCAGCTCCTCGCCGCCCCGCCCGAACAGGAACGGATCGCCGCCTTTGAGCCGTATCACGTTCATTCCCCGCTTCGCCCGGTCAACGATTAAATCTTCAATCTCGTCCTGCTCCAGCGTGTGTTTCCCCCCGTATTTCCCGCAGTCAATCTTTTCGGCGCGGGCGGGGAGCGAGGCAAGGATCTCCTCACCGGGCAGCTGGTCATATAATACGACATCAGCGGAATCAATTACCAGTCTCGCCCGCTTCGTGAGAAGTCCCTCACCACCCGGCCCGGATCCTACAAGGTACACTTTACCGTTCATTCATGATCCCCAGTTTTTGGTATGCATCATCAATCAGGTCCTTTGCTTTCATGTGGAGCTGCCTTCCAAGATCCCGTGCCTGCTCAATACTCTGCACGTCTGTTTCGATCCGTTCGGTACGCTTCCCATCAAGCGAGAGCACTTCAGCGATCAGGTGTCCCGCCCGGCAGTAGATGCCAAGAGGGGTAAAACACCCTCCGCCCAGCTGTTCCATCACTGCCCGCTCGAAAGCTACATCGGTGCGGGTCTGCGGGTGGTCGAGCGCGGAGAGTTCCTCCATAAGCGAAGGATCCGCCCGGCTGACGACAGCGATTGTGCCCTGGTTGGGCGCCGGGACAAATTTCTCCGGCGGGAGCCGCTCACCCTTGATACGGATGCCAAGCCGGGTCAGCCCGGCTTCTGCCAACAGGATGGCATCATATTCCCCGGCATCCATCTTGCGGATACGGGTATCGATATTGCCCCGGATATCTTTTATGGTGATACCAGGATCATGACGGAGCATCTGGGCACGCCGGCGTGTGCTGGAGGTTCCGATCACGTTTACTGCATTTATAGAACTTTTGTGCGCGAGATAATCAGCTGCTGAATCTCGCCTGAGTATGGCGGCAATAACGAGTCCCGCCGGGCGGACCGCGGGAATGTCTTTCATGCTGTGCACTGCACAATCAATTTCCCCGGCCAGGATCGCGTCATCAAGCGCCCGCACAAAAACGCCCTGTCCCCCAATCTCGTGGAGTGGTACTCCCGTTGTGGTATCTCCCTGGGTGGAAATGATCACCTGCCCGGACCTGATACCGATGGCGGATAACTTTTTACAGACAGTTGATGTTTGTGCGAGCGCCAGCTTGCTGCCCCGTGTTCCTATTCTGACAGACATTGTGTGTACGCCCGTGCAATGGTGGTGAGATCCTTATCGCTGTGCGCCGATGAAAGGAAGTTGGTCTCAAACTGGGAGGGAGGGAGGAAGATGCCATCATCCAGCATCCGTTTCCAGAATCGTCCGAACGATCCGGTGTCACATTCTTTGACCTCCCGGTAGTTTTTCGGGGGCTCACTGCAAAAGAACCATTTGAACATCGACCCGAGCCGGACAAACGAGCCGTTATCCGCCCTGTCCAGCGACTCTTCCAGGGCACGCGTCTTCTCATCGAGGTCACGGTAGAGGGTTCGATGATCATGCAGCCATTGCAGGGTCGTGATACCAGCCGTGAGCGAGAGTGGATTACCCGAGAATGTGCCTGCCTGGTAGACCGGGCCCTGTGGTGCAACCAGTTCCATAATCTCGCGCCGTCCCCCGAAAGCACCGATGGGCAGCCCGCCGCCAATAATTTTTCCGAGCGTGGTGAGATCCGGCTTTATACCATACATTGCCTGTGCACCCCCGATGCCGAGGCGGTACCCGGTGATTACCTCATCAAAGATCAGGAGCACATCATGTGCCCGGGTGATCTCCCGTATACTCTGTAAGTAGTTGTCTTCCGGCAGGATCGGCCCGATATTGCCAAGTACCGGTTCGATGATGAGCGCAGCTACATCCGTGTGCAGCATAAGGAGTGATTCCAGTGCTTCGACATCATTGTACGGCACCTGCCGTGTATGGGCAACCAAATCGGCAAGCACCCCGGCCGAATCCGGGACACCCATCGTTGTTGCGCCGGAACCGGCTTTGACCAGCACCGCATCATGGGCGCCATGGAACCCTCCCTCGATCTTCACGATATCTTTTTTGCCGGTAAACCCGCGTGCAAGACGGATCGCGGCCATCGTTGCCTCAGAGCCGCTTGAGACGAACCGCACCATGTCCATTCCTGCATGATCGCCCGTGATCATTTTTGCAAATGCGGGTTCCAGCGGCGAAGGGGTGCCATAGAGCCAGCCGTTCTCCAGCTGCGCTTCGATCGCTTTCCTGATATGGGGGTGTGCATGCCCGAGGATAAGCGGGCCGTATGCCATGCAGCAGTCAATAAACACGGGGCCATCTACGGTGGTAAGATGCGAACCGCTTGCGTGTGCGGTGTAAAACGGGTATGGCCTGATCGCCCGCACCGGGCTGCTGACACCGCCCGGCATCAGGGTTTTTGCGGTCTCGAACAACTCACTGCTCTTCATCCAGCCACCCGGCGACATCGCCTGCAAAATAGGTGATGATCAGTTCAGCTCCGGCACGCTTGATGGAAGTCAGGCTCTCGAGCACGGTCTCTTTTTCCCGGATCCACCCGCGTTCCGCTGCACATTTGATCATCGAATATTCCCCGCTTACCTGGAACGCGGCGACCGGCAGGCCAAGCGTTGCGATCTCTGCAAGAATATCGAGATAAAATCCTGCCGGTTTCACCATCAGGATGTCTGCTCCTTCATCAGCATCCATCTGCGATTCCAATAGTGCCTCCCGGCTGTTGCCGGGATGGATCTGGTACGTGGTGCGGTCACCGAATGCAAATCCTGAATCCGCTGCCTCACGGAACGGCCCGTACAGGGCAGAGGCAAACTTGGTGGAGTAGGACATGATCAGTACTTCTTCAAAGCCGGCATCGTCAAGGGCAGCACGGATCGAACCGACCATACCATCGAGCATGCACGAGGGGGCAACAATATCAGCCCCGTTCTCTGCATGGCTTATTGCGATTTTATTCATCAGCTCAAGCGAAGGATCATTGAGCAGGTCCGGGCCGCACCGTGTTTCACCGATAATCCCGCAGTGACCATGATCGGTATACTCGCAGGCGCATACGTCAGTGATGACGACCATCTCCCGGACTTCAGCTTTTACCCTGCGGACTGCCTGTTGCACAACACCTTCCGGATCATAAGCAGAGCACCCGCAGGGATCTTTGGCTTTTGGGATACCAAAGATCAGTATTGCCCGTATTCCCCGTTTCCACAACTCTGAAGCCACCGTCGCAATACCACTGACCGGATAACGGAACTGGCCGGGCATCGATGCGATGGGCAGGGGAGCAGTGATCGTCTCATCTATAAAAAGCGGGGCGATGAGATCAGTTTTCGAAACGGTGATCTCACGCAGGAGCGGCTGGATATTTTTTGACCGCGACCGCCTCATTCGTCTCTGGGGAAACATACGTGTACTACTATCTCCTGCTATCTGGTTGATTACATTTTCTTAAATCCATCATATTTATGGTTATATTATCTGCAGCCGGTCTTATATGCGGTCGGGTGCCTGCGTATCACGGTGGGTATGAGTTCGCTCGTACCCGTGTTTGTAAAGATCTTAACCCGTGCTCTTCCAACCGGTAAACAAAGCATGATTTCATTATCAGGGAGCCCGTGATAATTAATTATTAATCCGGATTTCCGGCCCCGTATGCCCTGCCCTGAACCGG
>PLLR01000097.1 GCA_003141335.1 Methanoregula sp.
ACCCAGAGAATTTCGGCACCCAGAAGAAGGGAGAGGAATGCCCCTGCCGCGAGAAGTCCAGAGAACCACGACCATGGGACTGCAAGCGCCATCTTGATGGTCACGCTCAGTAGTAAACCCACAAAAGAGAACAGGATACCCTGAAACATTTTCTGATACAGCTGCGAATTGCGCAGCCGGTCATAATACGGTACCGTCCCGACCACAAACAGAAATGAAGGTGTAAATATCGCTATCGTTGCGACGATCCCACCCCAGAATCCATAGGCAAGGAACCCTACAAACGTTGCGGTAATTACAATCGGGCCCGGAGTCACCTGGCCGAGTGCCAGCCCATTCATGAAAGTTGCACTGTCCAGCCATGAATGCACAACGACAACTTCCTGGAACATCAGCGGGAGCGTGGCAAATCCTCCACCGAACGCGAACAGATCAATCCTTGCCATCGTAGCGGCAAGGGCAAAGAGATCGGACTGGAGGAGATAAAGCACTACGAAAAAAGCTGCTGCCCCGGCAAGCAGGATGAGAAATGATTTTTCCGGATGCGGAAGCGTTGTGACGGGAATTTCCTGTTTTTTGTCAGGGGAAGGAAGAAGAGTGATACCGAGCAGTGCCGCAAGGACGATAACGACGATAGGGTGCAAACCTGCGATGAAGAGCACCGCCGCGATACCGGCAATGAGTACATGAATCCAGTGTTTGAGTGACGTCCGCCCAAATGAGACCGTCGCGTATGCGACCAGCGCCACAACGATCGCCTGTAAAGCGAGGAATAACGCCTTCACCGGGGGAAGTGCTGATGTTGAAACATAGAGTGCCGAGAGTACCATCATCAGGAGAAATGCAGGGAGACCAAACCCCACAAATGCTGCAAGTGCACCAGCTGCACCCCGGATACGAAGACCTACATAGGCGGTTACCTGCATGGCCGTTGCACCGGGGATAACCTGGCAGAGCGCGACACCATCGTCAAAGACCGCACTATCAAGCCAACCCTTTTGCTCAACCGCCATCTTCCGTATGTAGGTGACCATGGCAGGGCCACCGAATGCCGTGATTCCAAGCCGGAAAAACGTGAAAAAGACTGAAGCAAGCGAAGGTTGCTGCAATTCGGATGGAACAGGTTGTTTCGCCATATGGTATGAGAATTATTGATAGTACATGAGATAAGGATACTCGATTTGTTCTCTGATGATTGCGGTGGTTGCCAAAAGAACAAAGGACCTGTACCAGGTCATCATAATGAATCCCGAACCGCAGGATGCACAACCTCCGCTCATCTACCTCAACAACGCTGCGACGACGTGGCCAAAGCCGGATGAGGTGCTTGAGGAAGCTGCACAATACCTGAGACAACCGCTGTACGAACCGGGGAGGACAACGGGTAATGGATCCATGGATTATCCTTCTGCTACACGTCAGGCCCTCGCACCTTTTTTCCATGCCGCTCCCCCGAGCACTTCGTCTTTACGCAGAGCGCCCCCGACTCGCTTAACATGCTGATTCACGGATTTGTAAAAAAGAACGGACCGGGGAGAAGTTTCGTCCGGTATGCAAGCGACACCATCATTCTAAGAAGTGGTGGGTAAGGTTCATCACATCCCGGTACGGAATGACCCCTACAAGCCGGTTCTTTTCATCGGTGACGGGAAGCGCACGGAAATCATAGCGGGCAAAACTCCGCGAAGCTTCTTTGAGGGTGCTTTCCGTGTTCAGGCTGATCACGTTTTCGACCATGATATCTTTCAACAGTGCCCGGTCATCAGCCTGCAGCAATTCCTTTAAATCGATGACCCCGAGAAGAGTGTCCTGCGCGTCCACGACATAGATATACATAATCACGTCTTTGTCACGGGCATGGCGCGGGTAATCGTTCTGCACATACTCGACTATTGTTTCCGGGGAGAATTTCAGGATCTTCTGCGTGGTGTAGTGGATGACCTTCTCTTCCTGTTTACTGACAATTGACTGGATTTTTTTTGCAGTTTCCGCATTCAGCGCTTCAAGAATAACCTGGGCTTCGGATGAGGGCAGGACCGCGAGGATGTCTGCGGCCTGGCCGGGCGTCATGTCGTTGATGAGCCGGACTACGTTCTCCTTGGTTAAGGAGGAGATAATATCCCGCTGCACATTGGGCTCGATCTCTTCGAGGGTATCGGATGCCTGCTCGTGGTCAAGCGAGGAGAAAACCATGACACGCTGGTCGTGATCGAGCTCTTCAAGGATATCAGCAAGATCGACCGGGTGGATCTCCGCAAGGGTCTCTTTCAGGATCTTGAGCTTGACATCTCCTTTGAAACTGCTGATATTCGACGGGAGTGGCTGGATATACATCCACGAGATCGAACCACTGTCCTTAGGATCTTCCCTGGGTGCGAGAACCCCGGAAAGGAACCCGAACCCAAGACGGCGAAGGCGTGCGGATTTGCTCGTGTCCACTTCCGTGACATAGAGTTTAGCATTCCGTTCAACCAGTCGGATGTCATAGACCACCTCCACTTCCGCGTCTTCAGTATCAAGCACCTTCTTGTCAAGGATATGGTCGCGCAGCAGGATCGCATCTTCCGGAGGTGAATTCTCAAGTTTTTTCAGATCGTCAACATCGATGACGAGCTGCTGCGGTTCGAGGGTTACCATGCGCTCCCAGGGGATGAGAAGGGGGGGATCTCCAAAGGGGCGGGTAATGACAAAATTCCGCACTTCAGGAAGCTTGCCCGTCTCGACAATCATCAGGTCGGAAAGTGACCCGATCTTTTTTTCGCGCAGGATGACCTTTGCACCGAGCATCTCGCTCAACAGGAATTTTCTGTCGGCTCTTTGCGGTTTTGTATGTATGGTGTCAGTGGGCATAACCAAATTTTCCCCTCATTTCAACAATGTCCAGAATTTATAGCCAAGGAGCAGTACGAGCAGGATCAGGTAGATCCGGAGGAACATGAGTGCGATCTTTACACCCCGCGACATCTTTATCCGGGGAGTTTCATATTTTTTATTAATCTCGTGGATCTTATTTGTCCATCCACGGAACACACTTCCGATCCGTTCGCCGAATATTGTTTCAAGGGTCAGCACAGGTTCATCTCCGTTCTTTCACTACATCAACCACTCCGGAAAGAGTGTCGTAATCCCATATAACGTGGACAGGACGATAATTGCAACCACGATAACCGTCCCGGCTATGTTCTGGAGTGTGGTATTCCTGTACTTACCCATGATCTCCTCGTTGTTCAATAGCAGGATCAAAAACACCAGTGTAGCCGGGAGCAGGGTCACGGCAATTACCTGTACAAAGAGCGTGATCAGGATAAGGGGTGCGTTCGGCAGGAGCACGACCCCCCCGGCAGTGACAAGCGCGAACAGGTAGCAGGCATAGAACCATGGGGCTTCGCGGACCTTCATGTTGAGGGAATGCGCCCACCCGAACACTTCGCCAAACGCCCACGAGCTGGCAAGCGATATACAGATCGCCCCCAAAAATCCTGCATTGAAGAGACCGATCGCAATGCACGTGCCCAGCCAGGGACTGGTAGTCATCATCATGCTTGCTGCCTGTGCTGCACTCTCGATTTCAACACCGTAGAGAACGGTACCAGTCACGACCACAAGGAAGATCGCAACCAGCACCGTGAACGCTGACCCTATCAGGGTATCCATCTGACCCCAGGGGATGTCTTTTTCTTTCATTCCCTTGTCCACCACCGCACTCTGCTGGAAGAAGATCATCCACGGGGCGATCGTTGTTCCGATATTTGCCATTAAGAAAAAGAACAACGTCCCGTTGAATCCGCCGGGGAAGTGGGGGATCAGACCGACGCTCAGCACTTCGCCTACCGAAGGATGCACAAGGAATGCTGCCGGGATATAGATGACATTGAGGGCTGCAAACAGGATTGCAATCTTTTCCCAGGTCCAGTATTTGCCCTGCAGTACCATGAGCATCATGACAATGGATACGATTACCACCGTAACAACCGGAGAGATATGGAAAATAGCAAGGGCTGCGGTCATACCGATAAACTCGGTGACCAGCGTGAGCCAGTTGACAAGGGCAAGATCAATAAACGAGAACCAGCCCCAGAACGAGCCAAACGCATCAAAGATCGCTTCTGCATGCCCCCGTTTGGTAACCGCGCCCAGTCGCACGGTCATTTCCTGTACAATATAGGCAACCGGCAGGAGCAGCAGTAAGAACCAGATCAGGCCATAGCCATACCTGGCCCCGGTGACGGTGTAAGTAGTGATGCCGCCAGCATCGTTGTCGGCAAGCATCACGATAAGACCGGGTCCGGCAAGGAAGAGGTATATCTTGAGCGTTTTTATGAACCTGCGATATTTGTAGAAAAACGTTGATCCAAAGTCCATCTGAACGCTCCCTCCCCCACTCTGTTACATAGTCCTGATCCAGTCCCTCCTTACCGCGAATTTCCAAAAAAATTAGGATATTCACCACTACTGCAGGTAAGTGCAGGTAAATCGGCGTAAACATTTAAAAATATTTGGTGATTGAAAAAAAACAAACCACACGCATGAAGAACAATTCTCCGGGGGTTACTGAGAAATCACCTTCAACACCGGGACATTAACCTCGCATAGCATGGAATGGAGCAACGTCACCTGTACGTGAATATGTGGCTCGTTTTTTAAAATGAAGGTCTGATAATGGGGATACCGGCGAAACGAGAGGTCACGGCGGTCGTGGAGCAGGTACGCTGATAAGTACACGAAGCATATGCGAAGCGGTTGGCGATACGTAAACGGACACTATGCAAGGTCAGGGTTGCCTTCATGCTTCATGATGACGGCTGGCGTTTATCCTCATCCGTGTCCCCCTCATGCTGGCAGGTATCAGCCCGGATCCCACGCCGGTAAAAAGGATGAAATACCCATAAAATCCCCTTTTTGGACATGATTACTCCTCATATGCCAAAAAGGGTAATACGAGCTCCGATTGACTGTTCCGGAGGACCTTTTATCACTAATTCGCGAAAATACAGCACTATTGTTTTGGGATATCCCCATTTCTTAGCCGGTTTGGTTATTGGGGACTTTTGTGCAGCCGGAAATATCCGCTAATAGCACCTATTGGGTGGCAAATCTCCTCTTATATGGGCTGGGGGTGATGCTGGGGGTGGTGGAAAGGGGAAAAAGGTCTGTTTTTTTAAATACCTGTTTGTTTGTTTTCCCGGGTAGTTGCCGGGGGTGTCTGAATTATGCTTTGTCAGCGAAAGTATATTTTTGGGTTGTATATAATCTGTTAAATTTATTACCAACCCTTAAGTATCACTTCACGTATAGTACTTCCCACTGGACTGGTGAAATGATCCCGCTACTCTTTGGATCGGCTATGCTGCTGTATGGAATTATCCAGCTCATTGTCGCATTCATGGCAGTACTCCTTGCAGTGAAATGGAATAAATTTGAATTTCTGGCAGGTTTGTTCTTCCTTCTCCTCTTCGCGATCGTCGACGTGATAGATCTGTTCTTCTTTTCGATTATGCAGGGTGTGTTCACCGATGTCGCTCAATTCGGGTTTATCCTGCTTGCCATTATCTTTTTTATTATCGGGATGCACCCTTCATGGGCTCCCCGGCTGGCATCGGGCATAAGGGAGCGATGCCCCAAGCAAAAACCCATCCGTAATGAATCGGTTATCTCTCTTCTCAAAAAACTGCCATGAGGCCCATGGCCCCGGGGTGTTTGCCGGAAAATCCCGGAGGGACTAAAAGAGAACCTGTCCCTGCCGTTTTCAAGAAACGGTATGAGTGCAGTCCACCCGCATCCTGCCGGTTTTCCTGCCGGAAAAAAAATCAATAACTATTTTGTCGCCCTGCTGGTACAAAAAAATTATTTCCGGATTTTCCGGCCAATGAACACTATCATCAGCCCCAGCGCAGCGAACACGAGTGTCGCTTCAGGCCCTGCCTTTCCGGATGCTGGACCCGCTCCCGCCGTGTTTCCTCCACCGGAAACCATGACTGCCCAGATGCTGAACCAGTTGGTGGTGGCAGACAGGGTTAAGGCGTTCTTGTCAAGAGTCGTGGGGAGGATCGTCCACTTGTTATCAGAATCATCATAGCGTGCAATAGCCAATTTGGATACATCGCTGCCGGCATCTTCAAGGTCAGCGCTTGAGTATTTTACCTGCACGGTTGCATCCTTTGACAGCAGCCCGGTGAGCCCGTCGATATGGAAGCAGGTGGTTCCCAGTGTCGCGCCCGGCGGGGCTGCCGGGAGCTTGTCCTTTGAAACCGGTTTTATGGTGACACTGACATCAGAGAGCACAGCAACGTGGCGATGCCGGATGGCAGCATCATGCTGATGGGCGGTTATGACGACATCAGCGTTTTGAATGACGTGTGGCGGCTCATGCCCGCCGGATCACAGGAACGGAACCCGTCGCATACCTATACCGCGGCGGGGATCTATCCGGTAGCGCTGCAGGTATACAATACCGGCGGATACAACAGCACGCGGAAGACCGGGTTTATCACGGTAACGGGATCGTCAGCGCCTGTTGCCAATGGAACGATCATCAATCAATCCGCGACCATCTATATTGGTGAAGAAGGGCTGAACGTAACCCATGTCCTGAACCCGGCACAGGGGAATCCTGGTATTGATAGAGTACCCCCGCTGACCAGTATCGGCTGGTGGGCATCATTTGCGGATCCCTATAATACCACACCATCTCGATCTTGGAACCTGGGCTCTGGTGAACTCTATAAATCATTTACAGTATTCCCGGAAGAATTTGCGGATTGGACAGGTGCCTGGTATGTACTGGACGGGGAGGGAAAAGCGATTTCTGGGGCAACACCAGCATTTTATGTCGCAGATCCCCGTCTTGACGTTAAAATCTGGGATTTCGAACATGCAAAAAACGTTACCGGAAAGTCGATACTTCACGGCACCCGACTTGGATTCCGCATTGATACCAACATGTACGCGGCAGTGAATGAAAGTTACCGGAGTCCGTATCGCCAAATGTGAATGAAGGAACACACCCCATGGTTACATTCACGAACGTATCATCACCCATACCCTCATAGTGAAAGGACATAAACATTTCACTACGCATGAAAAATCCTCACACTCCGGTCACCACTCTCTTATTCGACATGGATAACACCCTCTTTGACCTCGTCGGGGCCCAGATTGCCGCATGCCAGGCAGTGGTGCAGCAGTTTGGTCATGATGACGGGGAAGAATTGTTCTCGTATTTTTTAACCCCCACCCATGGATATGAATCCCATGAAAATATCCGCCAGTATATGAACGAACGGTGCATTCCCCTTGATGGTTTATTCCGTAAGGCATGTCAGGTATATGAGACCGTAAAACTTCAGCACATTTTCCCCTATGAGGGTGTTACCGATACATTGCAGTTGCTCCATACACGGGAATATACCATGGGTATTATAACCGACGCACATTCCCGGGATGCGACATTGCGCCTGGAAAAAACCGGATTGCTGCAATTTTTTTGTTGCATGGTCAGCTACGATATGGTAAAGGTGAAAAAACCTGCCCCGGAGCCGTTCATGTTCGCGCTCGAGATGATGAAAGCCAGTCCCGATGAAACCGTGCTGGTTGGTGACAGCCCGCGAAGGGATATCGATCCGTGCCGGAATCTTGGCATCCGGACGGTGTATGCCCGGTACGGGGATCGGTTCTCCTGTGACCACAATTCCGTAGCCGCCGATTTTATTATTGATGCCATGGGAGAACTTCCTGAAATTCTCTGCAGATTTTAGAGAAAAACCGGAATAATCCTCTTTTTAAAAAAAAATCGCGGGGCGTATCAAACGGAGCAAAAAAGGGCGCGAATATATTATTTCCGGTAAAAATCCTGTGTATTTTTGTTTTTAACCTAATTCTGACCAAAACTTAAAGAAATAAAAAGATACAATAAAAAAATATGTATGTTCCGACCAGGATCTTTTTCACCAAAGGTGTGGGGACCCATAAAGACCGTCTCGCATCTTTTGAACTTGCGTTGAGAAAGGCCGGTATCGAAAAGTGTAATCTCGTATACGTTTCAAGCATCTTCCCGCCGAAATGTAAACAGATATCAAAGACAGAAGGTTTGAAGAGCCTCATGCCCGGCGGTATTACATTCTGTGTCATGGCAAGGAACGAGACCAACGAACCCAACCGCCTGGTCTCGTCTGCAATTGGTCTTGCCCTTCCCAGTGATAGAGGAGAATACGGTTACCTGTCCGAGCACCACGCCTTCGGAGAAACTCAGGAGAAGACCGGGGAATATGCCGAGGACCTTGCGGCAACCATGCTTGCAACAACGCTGGGTATCGAATTTGATGTGAATGCGGCGTGGTCAGAGCGGGAGCAGACCTATAAGGCGAGCGGTAGGATCATTAAAACCCAGCATACCTGCCAGTCTGCCGAAGGGGACAAAAACGGTCTCTGGACAACAACGATTGCGGTGGCAGTATTTTTATAACATACGGGTAGAGGAAAATAGTTTTTTACCCTGTTCATTTTTCACCCGTACATTTTTTTTTTAACGAGTGAATAAAAAATGACAAAAAAGGGGGGATCTTCAGCAACCGCCTTTCTGGTTTGCATGCTGTTTGTCGGCAAGGTTCAAAATTTTCTCTGCGAGCTCCCTCACGATGATCCGTGCAGGGCTGTCTGCCGGGATGTGTGAGACCGGTGTTGCAGCGAAGTCTGCCATTTCAACTGCGGAATCTTCAGGGACAATCGCAATCGGTATCTCATTTCCGATGTCCACCGGTGCCGCTCCGGATTTATAGCGGTTGAAGACAACATGGATCTGTCCTCGATCAAGCCCAAGCTGCGTTGCAATATCCTTAATACGTGCAATTGTACGCAATCCCCGTGCACCAGGATCACTCACAATGAGCAGCATATCCGGTTTCCCGATCGTTCCCCTGCTGATATGCTCCATGCCAGCTTCTGTATCAATAACAATAAACCGGTAGTCACGCTCAAGCTGAATCATGCATTCTGATAACAGGTCATTGGCAAAACAATAACATCCGCTCCCCTCCGGGCGGCCCATTGCTACAAGATCAAAACCCTCTGCTTCGACCAGAGCCTGACGAAACCGGAACCTGACATAGTCATGGCGATTCATGCCCGGGGGGATATGACGGGTGAATGCCTCCTCCCGCATGCTCCCCAGTGTTTCATGGACACTTACACCAAGCGCTTCATGCAGGTTGGCATTCGGGTCTGCATCGACCGCGAGAACGGGTGTTTCCCCCATATCGATGAACGAACGGATCAGCAGGGAACTGACCGTTGTCTTGCCGGTCCCTCCTTTTCCGGATAGGGCGATAGTAAAGGGATGTTTTTGCATGATATGTCCTGTTTAGTCCTGACTTATAGTCATGCTCCGATTCCTTTATCCCTGATGCGTCGGGATATCTCCGCTGCGGTTTTCATGATGGCAAGGGCACCATTCCGGTCAGAAAACCGGATCCCGCAGCTGGGCGTGATAAGTGACTGTGCATCAAAAAGGTGTCCCGGCATGCGTGTACTGAGCTGGGTCCTGATAGCAAGATACCGTTCATAGAGGGAGTTCGTGGTCTCATTCGCAAAGATTTTGTATTCTGCCGGGACAATGCCCCAAGCCACAACCCCTCCCCGCTCCATGTAGGCAACAATGGAATCAGCGTACAACAGGAACTCCTTTGCTGTTGCGTAAGCATCGATGGAGACAATTGAAGGATTGAGCCCCAGCACAAATTCCCAGTCCGTATTCGAGCAGCAGTGGATGCCAAGCCCGCCTTCAACCAGCGCAGCAATGTCCTCCCAGCCCGCTCTTACCGTTTCTTTATCAACCGGCACCACTGATGATCCCAGTGATGCAAGGTATGGCTCGTTCAAAACAACGAGTGTTTCTGTAACACCGGTTCTTTGTCGCATCTCCCTCTCACACCACCGTGCCTTGAGTGCAATCATTTTCGAAAGCACATCGGCAATCTGTGCATCATAGTAAATCGGTCGCTTGTCTGCATCGACTACCTGCATGCCAAACGTGACCGGCCCGGTCACCTGGCATTTCAGTACCTTCGCACGAGAAATTGTCCGGGACATCATTTCGATGAAACCGGAGGCATAACCCTTATGGAGGGCATAGGGAACATAGTTGCCATCAACATAATCCATGTATACCTGTTCCATCGCTTCAGTCTGGTCAGTTGTACTGTCAAAAAAAAGCCGGTCATCCTTTATAATCCTTCCCGGCAACTGCTCGGAATCGTTAAAGACAATACTTTCCAGTTGCCCCCGGTCCGGGAGCGTGGGTACATACGGGAATTGGGGGAATATATCCAGAACATCATTACATGCTGACACAGGATCCGTATGGGGAAGTGCACCAACACCCGTTGCAAGGGAATGGGGTGAAGGGATCATCTTTGCCATGCGATCAGCCTTTCCTGAGCCGGCAGGTTTCTATGAGTTTCTGGACCATCGGGAACAGACTGAAATCCGTGTGCGGCAGGAATGTGCTCGAAGTATACTCATCCATAAATGAAGGTTCTGCATTGAGTTCGATGTATGCGATCCGGGAGGCAATATCATCGAGGGTTTTTCGTTCCCTCCGGTTAATAAGTGCAAGATTTGCACCCGTCACTGCTCCATTTCCGATATTTTTTATCCGATCTGCGTCTATCTCCGGGATCAGCCCTATAATTGTCGCATTTTTCTTGTCCAGGTAGTTGCCAAATGCACCGGCAACATAGACGGTAGCGATTTCGTGCCGGGTCACACCCGCCTGTTTCATCAGCGTTACACAGGCAGCATGAATCGAGGCCTTGCTCATAATCAGGTTTTTGATATCATTTTCCGTGATTACGATATCTTTCCCGATATCGGTCTCACTGGCCCAGGCTACAACAAACTCCGGGAAGTGAGGGCCAGTGCGGACTCTTTTGTTTTCTATGCTGGTATTTATCCGTCCGGTCCTGTCAATGACACACGCTGAAAAAAGTTCTGCAAGCAGGTCGATCAATCCGGATCCGGTAATGCCCCGGGGTCTGATGTTGTTGATTGTGCTATAGGCAGGATCGAGCGTTACAGGATCGACGGTGATCTTCTCAATAGCACCGGGATTTGCCCGCATGCCAAAGAGCACTTCTCCTCCTTCAAGTGCCGGTCCGGCAGCACCGGCACAGGAAAACATCCATTCTTTGTTTCCGAGAACGATTTCAAAGTTGGTGCCGATATCGATCAAAAGCGAGATCTCTTCGCGTTCACTCATACTGCAGGAAAGGATGTCAGCGATAATGTCGCCACCGATAAAGTCACTCACAGCAGGGAAGACAAAGAGCCCGCTATTCTGATTAATGGTAATTCCAATCCTGCCTGCTGCGACAGACAACGCCCGCTGGACCACCGGCACATAGGGTTCTGCGATGATATACGCTGGATCAATCCCGAGAAGCATGTGCGTCATCACCGTATTACCAGCAACCACCACTTCATAAATATCCTCACGGTCGATTCCCGCAGTATTTGAAGCAGAGGTAAGTGCCGCATTGATACTCTCTGCAGCGAGAGCCTGGAGTTTTGTAAGCCCGTTTTTCCGGGCAAAATTCACGCGTGCGAGAATATCTTCACCACAGCTGATCTGCTTGTTATAGTTCGAGGCAACAGCAACTACCTTGCCGCTGACCAGATCCCAGAGATAGACAACCACCGTTGTAGAACCGAGATCTACGGCAGCACCATAAATGCGTTTTGACGTGTCATTCTCCTGGAGATCAATAAGACGGTAGCCGCCCGGAACAAGGGCAATTGTCCCGGTAACTTTCCAGTCACTGTGACGAAGAAGCGTGGGAATTTCACGCATTACTTCAAGAGGGACATAGATCTTTTCCGCAACAGGCCCACCACTTTTCTGGATACCCCATAAAAGCCGGGTGAGATCCGGGGACGGATCGGTGAGCGTTGGCGGCTGGAGCTCGACATAATATTTCCTGACAGATGGATGAAACTCGATCTCGGTATCCCGACCTGCGACCAGGATTTTTTGTTCCTGGATAAGGGTGCTCTCGGGAACCAGCACCTGCAGATCGCCTTGCACCATTGTCTCACAGGCAAGACATGCCCCTTTTGTCAGTTCATCCTCGAGAAAAAAACGCGAATATTTCTGACGGTCAAATTCTGTTTTTCCCGATTGAACATAGACCACACACTTGCCGCATTTGCCCTGTCCACCGCAGACAACGTTGATGTTCAGTCCGGCTCTCTGGGCAGCATCCAGGATAGTACTGCCACATGCAACATCAATTTTGCGATAACTCGGAAGAAATGTTACCGTGCGCATGATGATCTGTCCTTAACACTACCATTGGTAAGAGAGATAAGAAATATGCTACGGTGATTATCCCTGATCGCTTTTGGGGATATGACGTACATGAAATAGTGAAAGTGAAAAATTTATTAAATACTGGATTTCAGGACTCGTGATTCTTCCACTGCTCATGCAGGTATTCCCCTATCTCTGCTGCATCGCGGGGCCCGACCATCACGTTCCAGCCGGTTGCTTCTTCAATCCTGCCGGACAGCGGTGCAGAATAACCCGGGATGATCAGCGTTTTGTGAGATACCTCATGTTCTACATCAAATTTCCTGATCGAATCACGCACCAGTGTTTCATTGAGTTTTCCTGCAGCTACAGCGGTCAGTACTGAGAGCCCTTCTGTGTCGACAATCAGCATAAAACAGGGAATGCGGGTGGACTCCAGGTAACCTTCAAGGGTAAAGAATGTCAGAGAAAAGTTCACCGTCAGGAGTACCGGGGCATCTTTTCCCGGGGTTCCGACACGGTAGAGGCCGGGATTCATCTGGATCGGTTTCTGGGGATCCGTGTAAATGTTCTGGCGGAGCGTGAGTGCGGCTTTTGCAGATGCAGGCGAAAGCGGTGGCGTAATAATTACGGATGCGTATTTGACTATTCCAAGTGCGATCGCAGCATCCTGAAGATGAGGATGCGTAGCATCCAGAAATACCGGATAGCCCAGGTCCGGGGATTGACGGGTAATAACGAGTTGCCGTATGGCAGTTGATATCGTAATAAAATCACCGGGGGATTGCGGACTGATATCCATGACCAGTTTCTTCACACCTTCTGTCACACAGTCTTTTGCAAGACCGGCGAGGTCATCCAGTCCATGGGCCTTAATGACAAGGGGACAACTATGTTTTTTGGCGAGTGCACACATTTCCCTGAAATTTTGCTTCGTTGCAGCGTGGATCAGGGGTTGATAGCTACCGACCTGAATAAGTGCCGCATTAAATGCATCAGTGTTCTTTGAGATCAGCACCAGGGGGAGATCTGCAGATTCCTCAACGGTCGTGACAGCTCGTGCAAATGCATCTGGCGAACCGCTTGCATTTTCAATCGCAATACCGTTAAACCGTAGTTCGGTGCCGATGCGGGTGAATGATTCATCCCTGACTCGTATCGTCGTTGCAGTGATCTCTTCAGGTTCTTGAGTATCTGATACCTTAAAGAGAATGCCCGGAGGGTGATAGAAGGTTTTGTCATGGCGGTAAAGAACAAATTCTTCACCGACAGCAAACGAACGTTCCCCCACGCCAATTTTTATCAGACGGATGGGGGGTCGCGTGGTTGCACCCAGTACAGATTTTGACTGGTCATCCAGATAGGGGCAGAGATCCACATCCGCTTTTCCCCCGGCGAGTTTCATGGCAAAGGTGAGGCAGGTAGGATCACCACATTCCTTGCAGTTCTTTTTTGGCAGGAGTTTATAGATATCCAGAGCCTTGAGAGCCATCGTTATTTCACATCCGTAAAATCCGCACCGCTTCTGATGCCGGCAAACGCTAATTTAAGCATCCCGACCGTCTTTGGATGGCGGACACAGATGATCTCAGCCCCGGCAGCCGCTGCTGCTATACCGGTATAAAATTCCCACCGTACAGCCATCTCGTCCTGCAGGGCAGGCTCTGCTTCCCTGACTTCTTTAATTGTCAGCGAATCGATAGCAGAACAGATCATGGGCATAGCGAGATCCGTATCCCCTTTAAGTGCAGAGAACCGGATTCGTTCCATTGCCGAATAGGAATACTCAAAACCGTAGCCGAGGGTGCCGGTGTACGGATCGATCATGATATGATCCCGTTGCACACCAATCTCCCGCAACAGGATATTGAGTTGTTTTGCAAGGTTGACATCAATGGGGGACTGTGCGATGAGCGAGTGGTTGTAAGCAAGAGCTGCGGCAGCAATGCTCCGGTACCTGCCGGCTTCTGCGGTTCCAAGAAGAAGTTTTTCCCCCTGGGCCGTCTCACCGCACTTCAAGAAGACCTCGCTGTCAATCCTGGGCTCGTTGCTACCTTCGATGATTAAAGGGAGGGCGGTTGCTGAAAGCACAGCTTCCAGGGTTTTTCCCACGGATGCAATATCAGAAAAATTCCGCTGCCGTGTGCTGGTCAGGTACAGGCGAACCAGATCAGCACCATAGACCGTTTCAGCAGTCTTTGCCCATTCATCCACGGTATTCACCAGATCCCCGCAGAAATTTTTGATGATCGGGGACCAGTATTCCGGGTTATCGCAGATCTCTAATGCAACAAGTGGTGTGGGCGATAATGGGTCCTTGTCAAGGAGCGGGAGTGTGGTTTCGCCGCCGATATGGTAGGAAATTTTTCTTGTTCCCCCGTCTGCCCTGGTGGCGCCCAGAATAACCCTGCCAATCGCACCTGTCCAGCCAAAGTGAAGATCATATCCCATTTTTTGTTCCCTCATACCAGCGATTTCATGGTCAGGGCGGGATGTTTCACGCGGTCAAGGAAGGAGATCAGATCTTCAATAGTCGTTGCGCTGGTCTCATCGGCAATCTTTTCATAAAGATCTGCCCTGTTCTGATCGGTAAGAATTTTCACAAGCCGGGTCTTTAACTCTTCTTTGAGCGGGGAGGGCATCCAGACAAGACGCCCGATGCCTCCTTCACCCTGTAAGAACCGGTCAGACAGAATATAGTTCTTTGAAATACCGGCAAACCCCGGTGTCTGAGCCCCTCCGCCAATTGTTCCGGCAAGCGTGGAGAACGTCATTCCCGAGGGTGTGATGCCTTTGAATTCACGGTTCACAACCATGATCCCGTTCACCTCGGGAAGAATGAGGGCAATACACTCAAAACACCCACAGCACGTCATCGGATATTCCATCACGCTGTAGAGTGAACAACGATCTATCTCTCCATGACTCGCCTTTTTGACAAATTTGTTAACACCATCAAATTCCCCGTTCTGGGTGTTGATGACCACCCCTTTCTCGATAGGCTGGTTAGCACCCGAAGGGGAAATCTCATACGCAATTTTTCCGTCCAGCCAGCTGATAGCGCCGCAGAGAGCAGGGTGCTCGGGGGTAATGACACAGACATGGTTAGGGGCAAAAGTCTGGCAGAGCGTGCAGGAGTAATAGGTAGTCACATCAGAATCACGCATGCCTTTGATACGTGCATCACGCTCCTCATACACAAGTTCTGCATCTTTTTTTGCTGCCCGCACCTTCGCTTCATCAGTGATAAGCGTGACAGAAACTGCATCGAGCAGCTGGGGGAAGTCCATCCGGAACTTGCTTGCCAATAGCTTACCGATATGTTCAATTTTTACCCCTTTTGCCACGACATCTTTTGAGATCCTCACCCAGATGATATCCCGCTGGGCAACGTGCCATGATCCTTCCCCGTAATTGACAAAATTGTGAATCCGTCGCTCAAGAACCGGCTCATAATCCTTTTTCATCATCTTTCCGGCGACGTTTACGATAATTGCAAGCGGATAAGCACCACCCTCCTTCATCGCATCGATCTCAGGTCCGATAACGGTCACCTGCCCATCTTTGATCTCGTCCACGGAACGCATCTGTAAAAGTTCGAAAGCAGGAGATCTTCCCCCACCAAACTCAACATACATCTCCTCTTTTCGGATGCTCTTTCCCTCAAATGCAGGTGAACACCCCATAGGGATCGGGATGGCAGTGACATTCACTCGTATTCCTTTTTGCTCCATCCCGCGGCGCACAACCTCTTCGGGAAGTGATGAGATCCATACCCCACCTGAATAGTCCCCCAGCGAAAGGATGGGGAACCCAAGGACTCTCATCCCATCGACAATTGCAATTTCCTGGTCAGTAAGCAAAGAAAACACGATCACAATAGCTTTTGCCCGTTCTGTAGCATACGTGAGGAGACGGTGCGTGTCGCCAGGAGTGACACCCCCAAACATCATCGCAACCCGTGCAATAATATCGACAAAATGAATCCCATAAGCCGGTGTCGAACCAAGAGGGATAAGACGGTATTCAAGTCCAAGTTTCACACCAGCACCGGACAGTGATGTGACAACGTCCCCGGCAAGGAACGTGAGCATGTATTTTTCCTGTAATTCCCGGCAGATAGCAGAAGCACTCCCGGCGCTTTTTGGGGTTCCAACAACAAGTGCCAGCCCAAGGATACTGCCATCAACAAGGGAGTACCCGAGTTTCCGGATTATGGTATCATCGATAAAACCAGTGTAGGGGGAGGGTTCCCTGCCTTCGGCAGCTGTTTTTTCTGCGAGAATGCATTCCGCAGCAACGAGAGGGTTACTGCCGGTCCTCGCAAATACATCAAGTGCTGATTTCTTGTCATGAACCGCTATTCCGGTAAGGGCAAATGAAATGGGGAGGTGATATGCGGTTTCGTCATAAGAAACTGAGTGTTGTATTGCGGTGATCATCGTTTTCAGATAAGATTCACCATTTTTTTTCGCTATTTCCACGTCAGTCATTGATGTGTTCCCTCTGATCATGGGTTGCCCGGTAGAACAGATATAGTTTCGTCACCGGGCATATCCGTGCAATTCCCTGCAATTTTTCCTTCCAAATCGTGGTTTAACCAAAAAACGATGGGTAAATAACAATACCTTTCATGGTATCGTTTTTCCTGTTTTTACCTTTGTGCTTTGCTGGAAACCGGTTTTTTATATATAACCCGTATCCTTTTTTTCTGCCGGCACCGGGAACATTTTTTACTATCCGTTCCATTGATGGTACAGGAACAGCTATGACAATTGACTGGTACAAAGAATTTGTCAACCTGGACTATGAACCGGCACAGGATGATCTCATCTGCCTGTATTATTTTGAACCTGCCGTAGGGATCAGGGGTAAGGAAGCGGTGGGAAGGATCGCATCGGAGAGTTCGACGGGCACATGGACAACACTCCATACCGTGCCCCCCAGAATGAAAAGTCTTGAAGCAACAGCGTTTGAAATCGAGGGAAACGTTGCAAAAATCGCCTATCCTCTCGCACTCTGGGAAGAGGGTAACGCCGTCCAGCTGCTGAGCGGGATTGCGGGGAACATCTTTGGTATGAAAGCGGTGAGAAACCTGCGGTTGATCGATGTTGCCCTGCCCGCAGCATACCTGAAGCATTTCAAAGGCCCGCATTTTGGCAA
>PLLR01000119.1:0-1648 GCA_003141335.1 Methanoregula sp.
GGACCGCTTCATCCACTGGTCGGAGTCAAATGCACGCCACTCTGGACCGCGGTTGATGATATCGTCATCGATCACAAGCCCGCAGCTCTGGCAGACCAGTTCTGCCCGCTCATAATCTTGGACAAGCTGGCGGCTGCCACACTCCGGACAGGTCGTTTCGGTCTGGTTCTCCGCATTCTTCTCCTGCACTCTCTGTTTCGTGCGCGATTTGAGCGCTTCCCGCTCAGACTGGAGAACTTTTAGTTTTTCAATTTCCTGCATCCACATTTCCCTGATGATTACGTTCTTATTCTCAGTACTTAGCTAATTTTTCCACCGTTTACATTTAATCAACATCAATAGCGCCCCGCAGTTGTCAATCCGGGGATTTTAAGGAGTACTTCCGGCAAATGAATTTCAGTGGCACAGGTAATCCCTGACCAGCTCATGACAACGGACTCGTTCTGCCGTGGGAGGGACTGGTCTCTCTCAACCCCCCGTTGGGGCCCGAAGTCGAGCGGTCGGTTCACGCCTCGCTTATTGGCGCATTTGAGGGGACGCCATTCAACCCCCTGTGCACTCATCGGACCGGATGGATAGTTGCGTTGCATCAACAAAGCCAAAAAAATATTTTCACTTTTATATAATGCTTTCGAGCATCTGTTTGAGGACATCAAGCCCCTTTTTGATATCTTCAAGATTCCTGCCCCCCGTGAGAATGATCTTTCCCGAAGAAAAGATAAGAACAACAATCTTTGGATCTTTGATCCGGTACACAAGCCCGGGGAACTGTTCGGGTTCGTACTCGACATTTTCGACATTGAGCGTGATGACTACCTTGTTGAGATTGATGAATTTACCGAGATCGTATGAACAGACCATATTGTTGATCGCAACTTGGGGCTCTTTGAGGGTTTCAATACCTGCCCCTTTTACTGACTTCACGACGACCGCAAGTCCGTCTATAAGCGCCTTATTGTTACGGGCGCCGGTGAGCACTATCTTGCCCGACGAAAAGATCAGGGACGCCATCTTGGGCTCCTTGATACGATATACTGCACCGGGGAACCGTTTCGTATTGAGTTCGCAGTTCTCAACCTTTTCTGTCAACAAAACAAGATCAATGGATTCGGCAATGGCACCGGATGCAACGATATTTTCAATCTTTAAGGATTCGTATTTTTCATCAGCCATCTTCTGTTCTATGATTTTCGTCGGACGATAATTCTAATGGACAACCTTTAAGGTATGTCCTTTTTGTCGATTTCGACATTATCAGAGCTGCATCTAAAAAAAAACAAAACGGTTCTCCTGCGACAGGGGAATTGAAACGGCCGGATGCAATGCCTGATGATGCGATACGTGTACGGTTATGTGATTGTTGTTACAAAAAGGACGGAGGGAAACGAATGTATGAGGATAGCCTTTGGGAAGAATGAGCAGGTGAAGAGAGTGTTCTGGACCTTGTTCGCGGTGATGGCCGGGCTGGTGATGGCCCGGGTTGTGGATCCGGAGTTCGATCAGCAGGAGTTGGGGATTATTGTGGGGGTGTGAGACGATCCCTCCCCCTTATTTGTCCCTCCTCGGAGATACCTGGAATCAGGGGGTATGTAACCTGAGGAAAAATACGCCCAAATCGGGCTCCTTTTTCCATGCCCTTATCCGGAAA
>PLLR01000119.1:1676-51456 GCA_003141335.1 Methanoregula sp.
GACCCCGGAAACCCTGCCAGAATGCGAATATGAGGCTCTTTTTTCCGGGGATGAATTATAAAAATAATGAGATGGAGACTACCCGGGAAAATGTGGAAATTATGCAGGGTTCATGAAGGGTTTGAAGGGTTTAAGACGGGTTCATGAAGGGTTTGAAGGGTTTAAGACGGGTTTGTGGAGGGTTCATCAGATCTCGCTTTATTGAGAATGTACTCAGTATTACGTCCTGTTTTTCCTCTCTTCATAAAAATCCCCCGGGTACAGAGATCATTTAATTCACGCAATGCAAGACTCGTACTTACCTTCGAATTTTCACGATACCCCTTATTGGTAATCGCCCCCCGCTCCCTCGCGTAGTGCACTGCCTGAACCTGCCGGTCAGAAAGTCCCATTGCGAGAAGTCGCTCATCCGTGTAGAAATCTTTGGCGAATGTTACACTGAACCAATCCGGATGTGCAGAAAACTCTGGTTCAGGTATCCCATGATCCTGACATAGGCTAATCATGCGGCTCGTGCCCGTGCCCCACTTCTCCAGCAATTCCCCGTAATAAAAGACCTGGGCAAGCAGCGTATTTCGCGGCAATGAACGATGTCCCTCCTGCCGGAGTTCTTCGACAGTCATCCCTCCCGTAAGCCCACCGGGGTTCGTGATCACCACTCGGTCATCGTAGACGCGGATCTGGATCTCGGAACCGGTCTGGAAATAATCCCGGTGGATAAGCGCATTGATCACCGCTTCACGCAGGGCTTTGATCGGGTAATCCCAAATCTCGGTTCGTTGCATTGCAGACAGCGGCTCCGTTTTGGCCGGCTTTTCATTGAATTCATAACGGACCTGCATATATTGCTGGAACAGTTGTACCGCTGCATCCACCTGTGAAAAGAGATTGCCTTTCAGCAGTTTGTCATCGATGATGGTAATGGCATTCCTGAACCGGCCCATGTGTATCTGGGCAGAAGTGAATGAAGCCTGTGGATTTTTCCCAAACAGCAGGATCGCACCACGGGTGATTTTTCCGTCCCGGATTAATTCCAGTTTTTGCAGGAGGCTCTCAACAGATTCATCATCTCTGGCAAAGGGGAGCCGGTTTTTTGCAAGTTCGAGAAAGCGCTTGATCGCTGCGGGGTCGATCTGCTCAAGGGTGTAGTTGTCAGCAATGCTGTCCCACTGAACACCAAGTTTTGCGATGAAGTAACGTCCCAGCTGCTCTGCCGGGATCTCGCGGGTTGTGTTGCCTACGCGCTGAAAATATCTGCCCCGGCATGTGGCAAGAGTGGTGCCGGGCCTGACTTCGATCACAAGCACGGGTTTTTTCTTTTCCTGCTGGACAGAGACCGATGGCTGGACCCGGAGGATCTCGACAATCTGGTTGATGATGGTCTGCTGTGCCCGGTCATCGCCGGTCCAGCCGATGACCGTTCCATTATCCCTTACTCCGATAATGAGGGTCCCGCCCTTGGTATTGACAAATGAGGCGAGCGCTTCAAGGCCGTGGTCGTTCCACTGCTCTTTGAATTCCACATTCTCGCTTTCGCCGTGCCGGATAAGTGCAGTGAGATTGTCCATTGGGCAGGTACTCCCGTTTTAAAATCCTGTTTTTAAAGATACGGGTTGGTGCGTTATTGATTTATGCATAATTGCTGGATAAGGTAAGCCGGTCGCGGAGCGGGGGCAGCACGGCAAAGCTGTGCGAAGCGTGCAACGCAAGCGGCGGTGAGCATGCCGGCAGAGTTCTGTCCACTGCATAGTACATGCTTCCTTGTGAAAAATTATCGAATAATCATAATCAAATCGCCGTCGCCGGTGATATTGTATTTTTTCGAAATAGTCACGTCGTCCCAGGAACTTGGCCTGCCAAAGACAATCTCAATTTTTTCACGAATTTTAGCAATTTTTCCACTGTCATATTTTGCGATGGGGGTTCCTATTCTCCCCATCTCCATTGATTTGGTCAGGCATTCCATGATACAAAATCAAAAGATTTGGTATTAAACCGAGAAGAGAGAAGGGCGAAAGTGTTGAAACGCCCGGACCGCTGTTGTCAGTCGGTTCAAATCCCCCAACCCCTTTCTTTTCGACAACGTTCTTCGTCTACCACCACAATATCACAGTATATGCCTGAGGCCCGCGAGTTGTCAGATAAGGCGCTCGGACTCGCAGAATCCGGGCATTATGAAGAGGCTCTTGATCTGATAAGCAAGGGAATCAACATCGATGCCAATAACGCGAATGCGTGGTATAACAAGGGCATAATCCTTTTCAGGATGTGCAGATACCAGGACGCCCTNNAGAGTCCAGTAGTTTCTCCCCGCAATCTACAGAGAAACAAATGAAATTGATCAGGTGAGTGCATCGTCCAACCGACTGAGTTCACCGAGTTCGGTTACCTGTGTGAACTGATCGTGGGCATCGGGCATCATGAGAGTGTCGTGGTAGTGAAGGACGAAGGTTGTGATGATGGAGGCACGGGAAAAGAGGAGTGATTGAATCCGGGAACTGCGGGAAACGGGGATTTTTGAAAAATCTCTATTTTTCCTTCACGACAATATTGAACGTCGTTCCCGCCGTCCGGTCAAGTTCAATAGTGCCATTCAACTGTTCCACCAGGCTCACCACCAACCGGAGCCCGAGTGTTTGTTGACTACCCATCCAGTCAAGGTCTTTTGGTATCACGATCCCCGTGTCCCTGATGGAGAGCACAAGGGTATCGGCTTCCCGGCATCCTGCAATGGTGATCTCCCCCGGAGTCCCTTTGGGAAACGCGTGCTTTATTGAGTTTGAAACGAGTTCGTTGATGATTAGGCTGATGGGGATTGCAGAGTCTATGGTAATCTGAAGGTCTTTCATTTCGACGTTCAACCGGATATGATGAGGATCGACCTTATAGGACTTGAAAAGGGCCGTTCCCAGAAATATGACGATTTCAGACAGGTCTATTCTGGAGATGTCATCGGCACGGCACATCCTCTCGTGGACATGTGCCATCGCTATGATGCGGTTCTGGAACTCTCCCATTGTTTCCAGTAATTTCTGGTCTTTGATATTCCGGGACTGGAGGTCGATGAGACTTAAAATAATCTGGAGGTTGTTCTTGACACGGTGGTGGACTTCCCGGAGCAGGACTTCTTTCTCACCCACGGTTTTCGTGAGTTGCTTTTCAGCGTTGATACGGATCCCTATCTCTGTCACCAGTTTCAGGTTTACATCAGATAGTTCTGAGGTCCGTTCGATAACTTTACGTTCAAGATCCTCGCTGAATGCCCGTATGGTTTCATCCGCCCGTTTGCGCTCGGTGATGTTGCGGATTACCGACAGAACGGTTGATCTGCCATTCAAATCGAATATGTTTGCACTGATTTCAACGGGAATACGCTTTTTGTCCTTTGTCAGATGTTCCGTCTCAAAAACAGCGCGCTTTTCTGTCATGAGCTGGTGTATGATTGCCGGGATTCTTTCGAACTGTTCCGGCACATCAATGTCAGTGGCGCTCATCTGAAGCATTTCCTGCCTGCTGTAACCAAGCCACCTGCAAATCTGGTCATTCACCTCAATGAATTTCCCGGGCCCTTCCGGGGTTATCTCATGGACAAAGATACCATCGTTTGCGTTCCGGAGTAACAGGCGGTACCGCTCTTCACTTTCCCGCAATAAATCCTCTGCTCTGCGTTTCGCCCTGATCAGATCCTGTCGTTCAAGGAGATCCTGGATTTTACCGAGCATCTCTTCATGATTGATGGGTTTTACCAGATACCCGGCTGCCCCGGCATTCAGGGAACGGACTGTATTCTCAACCGAAGCAAAACCTGTGACCATTAGGATTACAATTTCGGGTTCGATGGTTTTTAACGGGGCAATGAGATCTACGCCATCAGTGTCCGGCAGTTTGATATCGAGAAGAGCCAGGCTGATTGTTCTGCCACGGGCCTTTTCCAGTGCATCTTTCCCTGTCCCGGCAGATTCGACTTCGTAGCCTTTCCTTTTCAGGATAAGTGAAAGGCTTTTCCTCGGGCCTTCATCATCGTCAACGACAAGGATACAGTTTTTTTCGCTCATCACACACCCGGTTCAGCTGGGATAGTGCGTTTCTTCTTCCGAATCTCATCAACAATTTTTAAGAGAGACTCCATATCGAACGGTTTATAGAGCACTGAATACGCGGATTCCTTCGTTGCGGAGTCAATCAACTCGGACATCTCCTGCCGGTATCCGGTCATCATCACAGCAATCACTCCGGGATTGATCTTTTTAATGGCAAGATACGTCTGCAAACCATTCATTGTGGGCAACTTCATATCGATAAAAATAGTATCGTACAATTTTTCCTGTGCCATTTTCAGGGCCTGCTCCCCTGTTGAGGCAATGCAGACCCGGTGTCCTTTGTTTTCCAGGATGACCTGCAACGAGGAGGTTGTGCCAGGGTCGTCGTCCACCACCATGATGTACATCCCCTCGTTTTTCCGTTTAACTTCCTCAATTGCTACAAGGGTTTTCTCAATATCCAGAGGTTTGTAGATGATACCATATGCTCCCTCACGCAATGCTTTATTGATCAGATCTTCAACAGCATAGGCAGTCATCATCATCACGATGGCGTCGGGCCGGATCTTTTTTATTTTTTCAAAGGTTTCGACACCATCTATTACCGGCATTTTGATGTCCATGAAGATGATGTCAAAAGGGTGGTCACGTACTTTCTCGATCGCATCCAGGCCATTATGGCAACATGAAACATCATGCCCCTTCCGTTTCAGTACCAGAGACATGGTTTTATTCATGCTCTCATCGTCATCAACAATCAGGATTCGAGCGGGTATGGTCATTTCATACCTCCGTTGTGACCACTATCGGCAGGTTAACGGTAACGGTGGTCCCCTTTCCTGCCTCGCTCCGGACATCAATGTGACCTCCATGCAACTCAACAATGGTTTTGCTGACTACTAGGCCAAGGCCGATCCCTTTTATTTTTGTGGTAAAGAGCGGTTCGAAGAGTTTTTTCATATTTTCTGCTGAAATGCCCTCACCGGTATCCGTAAAAGAGATTGATACCCATTCAGGATCAGGCTGTTTTGAGGTAATGGTCAGACTCCCACCCTCCGGCATGGCCTGGAATGCATTGCTGATGATGTTATTAAACACCTGCAGGAGTTTATCCTGATCAGCCTGGATCCCGGGTAGTGTTTCATCGAGGTTATTGATGACGGTAACATGCTCCGGAACCGGATTGCGTTTGAGGGCTCCATTGACGGCTGTGGCGAATGCTTCCTTTGTCAACGTCAGGGTTTGGGGTCGTGCGAAGAAGTCAAGAAGGCTGCTGATGATATCCTCCGAACGGGCTACCTCTTTATTGATGAGCTCGACCATCTCCTTCACATCAGGGTCCGGCGTTTCCAGCGTCATATTAAGGAAATAGGCAGCGTTCTTGATAGCCCCCAGCGGGTTTCTCAGCTCATGGCCAACTCCCCTGGCAAGTTTTCCCAGTATCGCCAGTTTTTCTTTGGTTACCAGCTGATCCTGTGCCTCACTGAGTTCCCGTGTCCGTTCGCGGAGCGTTTCTTCCGCCTTCTTTCGTTCGGTGATGTCGCGGATATTGCATTGCATCACTTTCTTGTCTTCCACGTCATAGACAAAACTGACGAACTCCGCGTAGATCCGCCGGCCGTCAGCGGTTTCCAGCGGCAGATTTTCAAAGTGGATGTATTTCTTCTCCTGCAATTCTTTGAAATTATCTTTGCTGGCCGCGATATCCTTAAAGACCCCGATCTCCCAGAGTTTCTTTCCCAGGAACTGTTCGTGGGTGAATCCCAGCAACTCGATCAGGAAGGGATTCACATCCAGAATGGTTCCCGTCTCGGCATCGAGAATCAGGATGCCGTCCCTCACCGCCTCAAAGAACCGGCGATACCGGCTCTCCGATGACTTCAGTATATCTTCTGCAATCGTCTCGATCTCGTTCAGGTGAACCTGGAGTTCGTGGACGAGTCGTTCTGTCGTCGGTCCCTTTACCCCCGGATAATTCTTCGGTACGCGTGCGCGCTGCTTTTCTGCAGCATCCCCCATAGAACGTTTGCTGCCCGGAGGGCGTGCGTTCTTCTCTTCCGGCTTCTTCTTTCCTGCTGTCAACATGCACCATTCCTATGCATATTGACGGATCTGCGTACCGCTCCCGATGTGTCGGGCGGTGTGATTTTTTCTATCAAAAAAGAGAATATCCTGTCCAGCTTGCTCCGGCTTGCTCCGGCTTGTTCTGGGAGAAGGGTAGTCTTGGTTTTTTTCATCGTCTCTCACCTTATGGACACGTTATTTTCCTGTGCGCTCGTTATCACAGGAGTGAACACCAGACGAAATATTACGTAGCATCGCAGATTTTATTTTAAGATCCCATTTTATTTCATCGAGGGGTTCGGTGTATGATGAATAGGGGTGTTCTGTTTTAATAGTTATGATGGGGGGCTCTTCCCGGGTTTTCCCAGTAGGTTAGATCATCTGGTATCAGGAGGTATTGAATCTAAAGGAAAACAAGCCCAATTTGGGCTCCGTTTGCCGGGTTACGGTCCGGGAAACTCCATAAAACCGTCCGGTTTTAAGATGTTAAAATAAGTGCCTTAATCTCGCCCTGTTTGCCAAAATACGGCTGGATTGGGCTTAAAAAATGAGGGGTACCAAGGCCCTTTAAAGTGCGTTTTGTTTTACCCGGTGTTTTACCCGTTTGAGTGGATTATCGCAGTAAAAAGGGTCGTTATCGAGGTCATTTTTTCCTGGGGTGCCTGAAAAAATGGGGTTTTGGCAAGGAATAAGGGGTGCCGGTCGCGGAGCGGGACCGAGCACGGCGAAGCTGTGTGAAGCGTGCGACGCGAATGACGATGATCAGTCCGGTAAAATACATTGTGCCAGGATCTTTTTGCTGACATGAAGATCGGTCGGTCATGTTCACTCGTCCTCATTCCGTTCGCTTGCGCTCACTTCACTCCGGCTCGTTTCACATCACCTCCCTTGCTTTCCCGGAGTTGTCCTGTTGATAGGATGACGCCCCTGGCTTGTCGTGATACTCCGGCGCCAGCGGCTGCTCTCGCCCGCTCCTCGCATACCGCTTCACGGAATGTTCGTCGCTGTTGATTGTACTCATGTATAACGCTCAGTGACTCATTCGCACGACGCACAGGGGCTTGGACTCACCGCTGATGCGGCTCGTTACCTTCGCGCCCTGTTGCGTTGCTCATTCGGGCCGCTTGGCCGGGTTGCGATAGCCTCCCCGATGGGAGGACGGGCACGTGTACGGGCGGGAGGACAAAACGACGGTTACAGGGCGCACCAGCGACTTGTCGATCGCTTTGTCGGGCGGGTCCAACCAGAGCAAATTACATTTCCCGATAAACAGCAACCGTGCCGGTCCGGGTGGGAGGATGCGAGCCGGAACACGGCGACTATCGCAGTGTCACGTGAGCATCGGGTGGGCCAACCTTTGCCAAAAAAAGATAATGCCGGACGACGAATATTATACCAACCCGGCAGGGCTCTTTGATTGGTGTCATGGTGTCCCTGTCCGGGCCACCGTTTACCTGCAACGAAAAATGATTTTTTTCTTTGTCCGGTGCAGCCACCAGATCAGACTTTTCCACATCCCCCAAATGGTTGTTCGGTTTTTACGGTGCTCCCAGAATTTGCGCCTGCTGATCATGGGATACCTCAGTACTCCGAGGGGATCCGACTCGGCAGTGAATCTGATATCCATGCGATCGCATCCTGCCGGCGCCTCTCTGCAACCAGATTCTCTAATCCCTTCCGCTCTGCCCGGGCGGTCCATGATGCAATGATCTCATCGTGTCTCAAGCGGAGGTCCTGCGCATCTGCCTGCAACAGAAAAACCCGTCTTTCCACATCAGGTATTGTGGTTTCGATGCGTTCGAGTTCTTCGAGAATCTTTAACGGCATGGCATCAAAAATAGTGGTCATGCTGTCACCTCTGCCGTGGGATCTGTCCCGGTGGCGTTGGCGGGGACCGGAGCAGAAGTCCCGATCATAAAGTCCGCTGCCTTCTCTGCTCTGCCGGCTGCATACATCACCAGATCGGCATCGGCCTTGATCGCTGTTGCCCAATTCTGGAGATAGGCTGCCTGATTCTGGACAACGGCACACGAGTTAATGCCGGTAAGCGCTGCCAGGTAGGCACTCCCAATCTCAGCGACCAGTTCCTCGCGCCCGTAGGTATCGGAACCAAAGCACACCGGATCGGTCCGTTTGAACCGGTCGAGCCGTGGCCCGGTGGAATGGACGCATTCGTGAAACATCGTCGCGTAATAGTGTTCGGATGTTTTGAACCGGCTGATATCCGGGCAGGTGATCATATCCGTCTGCGGAGTGTATGTGGCCCGGTCTCCTGCCGTGATTCTTATTGATTGCCGGCCTGTATAGTCGTGAATGACGGCATCGCATCCGAGCAGGTGGGGATTTTCCTTTATGTCCGGGAGTTTGTATCCCTTTTCTTGGTAATCGGTCTGTGCGATGTTGAAGACGACGAAGGCTTTCAGGAATCGGATTTGTTTTTTGTTCTCTGTCTCCTCTCCGTTCTCATCGATCTTTGTGTCGGTCTTTACGGTCCGCCCCGCGTAGATAATCCCGTGGCCGTGTTCTCCTTTCTGGACCCGTAACCCTGCGGTGAGATATTGGCGATAGGTCGCCCAAAAAGAGAGAGGATAGGGACCGAGTCCGAGAATCAGCCGGTTAAGCCCGGTGTATTGTCTGCCGCTGAAGAGATTACGCGGGCCGTTTTCCGTCCACGGTTTCAGCCAGGGGATTTTTCCCTCGGAGAGCGCTTGTATGATTCGCTCGTTGATCTGCGCTTTTACGTCAGCGGCTTTCATGCTGCCGCCTCTGTCTGTTGCGTGGTCGCTGCGACGGGCTGCACTTCGCGCATCATTGAGACGTTGGCATATTTCCGCTCTCCTTTGAGCATCCCTTTTACCTGCGCAAGCGGAGAGACATACTGCACATCGTTGATCGAGATCATCACCGCTTTGCCGGACCGGGTGATCCATGCCTTCCCGACCGGTGCCGCGTCCGCGCTCTTCATTACCTCGGATATATCATAGACCGGCGCGGGCCAGCGTTCTTCGAGCCTGCGGATCTCGCCTGCGGGGATGACCGCCTGCATGGTCTTGATATCGATACGGACCGAGCCGTTATAGAGGCGGGCTGCCCCTATGTGCTCGAACTTTACAGCTGTGTTTGTTGTTGGTGTCATGGTGTTTTTCACCATACATTTATCGACGTTAGATGATATAGTCCTCCGCCGTGCGCAGGGTGAAAGTGAAAGCGCTGTGTTGTTGAATTTACGAAATAACGTTTTTGCGCAGAATTTGTTACGGCTGGCCCACCCAGGCACACAACGCGACAGGTCGCTGATGCGCCCCGTAACCGCGCCGTGTAGCCATCACCCGCCCACGCTGCAGGAACTTTTTATGGTGTCCTGTTGGCACGCGATCGCCAAAGCAGGACCCGCCCGGCGCTCACGCGACACGGCGAAGGTCGCCGTGTTCCGGCTCGCGCCTTCCCACCCGGGCCGCTGTTTGAATCTCCACACCCGGATCCGTTGATGCTTGTTTTTGGCAGGGGCTATCGTACCTGACTGCCCGTCCCATCAAGGGCGGGAGGAGTGCGACCCGAAGGGTTGTGAGCGTGGGGATGCCTGTCCATCCCCGTAAGCGAACAAAGCACGGGTGGCGGGTTCCGGGGCCCAGCGGCCCGAGTGAGCGCCGCAACGGGGTGCGAAGGTAACGAACCGCCGAAGCGGTGAGTCCGAGCCCCACGTGCGTCGCGCGAATGAGTCACTGAGCGTTATACATGGGTACGATTAACAGCGACGAACACGATGCGCAGCATGGTGTGAGGAGCGAGCCGGAGCAGCCGCTGGCGCCGGAGTATCACGACAAGCCAGGGGCGTCATCGTGTCAACAGGACAACTCCGGGAAAGCAAGGGAGAGTCTGTGAGCGCAGCGGAATGGAGGCGAGTGCCAGCGAGCCGGAGTGCAGCGGAGACGAACTGTCTCGACCGATATACGGCCAACCGGATCCGATGATTCCTGCCCTCGGTGTGGTGGGTGGGACTCTTGGGTGGATGGTCCGGGGGATTACCTCCATCTCCCTCTTCGCCCTTGCAGCGATGAGAATAGACCGGGTTGGAATGATCGGACTAATTTTAATTTTCTACTGCCTGATAAGCATGATCAGCACGCCAAAACACTCCAAAGAAAAGAATACTGTATAAGGTTGTTACTTTAACACTCTTACTCTATATATTATGGTCATACTTATACATAACCAGTAAGGATGCCCGTCGGAGTAAATCCAGCAGTTTTCCCCCGTTTCTTTCGTTGAAGGCGCAGATTCCGCAGCAAAGTGTTACCAAGTATTACACCCGCTGATTTTTTATCGAAACTTTAAACATTCTGGTGGCGTCATACAGTCATGAGGATCTAAATGACGATGGATAATGAGCTCTCACGTATTGGGATATCCCTACCCAAGCATTTGCTCGACCAGTTCGATGAAATTATCAATTATCGTGGCTATTCTTCAAGGTCTGAAGGAATCAGGGACGCAATCCGGAGCTATATCCAGCACTATAAGTGGATGGCAGATGTCAAGGGTGACCGGCAGGGAGTGATTACGATGATCTACGATCACGACCAACGTGGCCTGTTAGCCCTGCTTACCGATATCCAGCACGAATTCAAAGCAATCATCCAGGCCTCTCTCCATTCTCATGTAACAGAGAACCGTTGTCTTGAAGTGATCCTGCTGAGAGGAGACGGGACTCAGCTTAAGGCACTTGCCGAACGGTTGATGTCGCAGAAAGGAGTCGAATCGGTAAAACTGACCACGATTGGGCTGGAGGATTAACCTCCGCCCTCGCAGCTCTGGTCGGTAGCTTTCCACGCGTCCTGAAGTTCGCGTCCTGAAGCAAACTCTTTTTCTCTCTCGATTACTTTTTTTGCGTCATCAATGAATGTCTTTTTTGTTTTTTCTGGGCCGGATGCCGGAATAAGGTTATCAATACGATACAGAAGATTCGTACTGTCCAGTTCCGCAAACACCGCTCCCCGCACCTGTTCGATGCGCAGAATGGTACCGGTTGTTCCGGTCCGCGGGTACCGTACCCGCATGCCGAGGGTGAGTTCTTCTGCTAACATAATGAAGAATGAGGTATATTCTTGTATAAAGGTGTTTTTAACGTGAACCAGAAATTACATCCTCATTTTCTTAAGTACTGCCACAATATCGCAGGTGGTGCGGTGTGGCTCACCACTTCCGGAGGGAGCAGGCGATCCATTGAGCGAAGAAAAAATCTGGCTGATGGCATCACCATGTGAAGGTCCATACCCCCCTTCGAGTACAAGTGCCAGAGGTTGATCGGTTACATCCCTTAATATGGCAGTAAGGGTACCAAAATCTGCAGGAAACAGCAGCATACCGCTTTTCGGGTCATCGAAAAGGGCATCCTGACCTGCAGACACGATTACAGCATCCGGCTTGAACTCTTCGAGAGCAGGGATGAACACTTCCTCAAAGACGAGCCGGTAATCGGCTATGGTTGATCCAGCTCGTAGGGGCGCATTTATGGTAAATCCTTTACCCCTTCCGGTACCTATTTCATCCACCCAGCCGGTGTGGGGGAAGATGTTTCCCTGATGCACGGAACAAAAGAGCACCCGGTCATCTGAAAAGAAGATCTTCTGTGTACCGTTCCCATGGTGGAGATCCCAGTCTATGATCGCGACTTTATCCAGTCGATCCAGTGCAGCTGAAGCAGCGATCGCTGCATTGTTAAAAATGCAAAAACCCATTGCCCGGTCAGGCTCAGCGTGATGTCCGGGTGGCCGGACAATAGCAAAACATGACTCACCATCGATTGCACGATTCACAGCTTCTATGGCAGCGCCTGCTGCATAGGAGGCCACATCGAATGTCTCCCTGTCAATATACGTGTTCTGATCAATGTAGTGTTGCCCCCCATGCGAAGAAAATTCGCGGATCATCCGGATGTGGGATGATGTATGGACCCTGAGGAGATCAGTCTCTGATGCACAACACGGCGCGATAACCGGTACTCCCTCAGGAACGCCTTTAAGAGCTTCATGCAGCCGGGTACTGCACTCATCATGCTCCTCCATGTCATGATGAGAGAAAATTTCCCCGTAAATCGCGGAACTCCGGACCATAATCACGTTATCCGTATATTATATTCCTGCCATCAAAAGGTTTGGTTTCCTGACAAAAAAAGGAATGCAAAAAATTATTGGATTACTGCACCTTGCATGATGGCGGATTCGGGTACATCATATTCCCGTCCTGTTGTAATCACCCGGTATCTGCCGGTTGCCTTTACTCCATACGGGTTGCCGGTTGTTGAATAGGGTACGATAAATTCTCCATTCACGCTCATTTGCCGGTAGGTAAAATTTCTTCCTGTATTGCTGATGACAGGAACCTCGATTATGCCCTCTCCTTTAATATGCGCCCCTTTTACATACTCAAAAACTTTGACGTATTTCACATCAGCGGTCTTTGAATTAAACACATTGCTGGGTGATTCGTGCACAAGCCGGTAATGCCTGAGCGCTGGTACGGTTTCGATCGGCAGCGTGATGGCAGGGCTTAGTGCATCTGCATGGTAACCTGCCGGTGCCTTGAGATTATATTCAGCTGCATGACTGACCGCTTCTGTGGCATTCATTGCTTCTGCGCCAGTGATTACCGGAAGGGAAACCTGCGAGATGGTTGGGTCGGCATACTCGATATAATAGGCACTCGAGGGTATCGTAAGGGAGCCATCAAAGTTATGAAGCCGCGAGATCATGGTCAGGTAGTATTGCCGGGTATTAAGGAGGACGGACTCGTAACTGTTAAGATTATTATTTGCAGGGGTAAGGAGCGTCATCTGGTAGGGACTGGCGGCAACCGATGCATTGTACCAGGTTGCCATCGCCCAGAATTTGCCCGTATCCATTTCGATATCGGTGATTATATACCGGGTTTTAGCGCGATCAAGGACTTGATTTCCCTCATCTTCTGATATGGACATGAAGTAATTTGCTGATCCCGTTGGGCCAACAACTCCGGCCTGGAATGGATTTGCGTTAGGGATCCGTTTTGCAATATAGGTGATCATGTGCCCATAGTCCCACCAGGACATGACCCCATATGCTTCGGGAGGATACTGGAATGTCTGAGGATTGTAAATGGTGGTGTAATTCACGCCGGTTTCCGGTGTATTATTCCCCATCCAGTCAAGAGACTCCCTCCAGTCTGGATTCATCCGTATGGCGTCGCTCGCTGCATTTGAGTAGCTGAGCGATGCGGAGGTGTAGGCAAACAGAATGCTGAGTCCGATGGTAAGAATAACAAATGCTATGGTAATATAATTGGGTTGAGAGGTTTCGGAGCCTTTCTTGTGGGTTTTTTTCTGTTTTTTGCTTTTTTGGGGCTCCTCTTTTCCTCCTTTGTTGAATTCGGGATCTTCAGGGTCCGATGACATCCTGGTCGCCAGCCGGCGGATATCTGCCCATCCACGTTCAAACGTAAAACTGACACAAACGGCAGAGAGCAGGGCCACATTAACTGCAAGGTAATATTCATACCGGATATGCTGCCAAGTCGAAATCAGCATGATAAGTGACCACACGAGAGCAAAGATCTGGTGCGGGTGCTCATCCTTAAGGTTATTATAGAGCATAACCAGTGCCCCACCCGCCATCAGAATGAGACCATAGTTAAACGTCATCCACGCGAGATCCGGTGCCCAGCCCCGGGCTTCCTGCACTGTGTTGGTAACTGCCTGCTGCCCGAAAAACGAGAAGAGTGAATTTATAAACAGGTTATACAACTGGGGGCTGACAATGAAGAGGATGAGAGAAAAAGCAATTCCGCTCCCGATAAGAACTGCAGGGTAGTAATACCAGTCTTTTTCTTTAACGAAGCGTGCAACTCCGTAGAGAAAACCTGTTCCACCGATTAATGCCAGGTACGCGTATACATGCCCGACTGAATAAAAGATAAGATTAACCCCCGGATCTTTTAACCCGTACGCCAGAAGGCCGATAATCGCGATAGCAAAAATTACGGTGTTAATCACCAGCAGGTATTCGCTTGTTTTGCCACGGATCACATCAATAACAAACTGGATAATGGTAAATATTCCGACAATCATGGCAAAAAGGATCATTGTCGGCATAACAAACAGACCAAGGAGATAGGCGATGCCGGCAAGACTTGATAACAAGAGGGTCTTTTTATAGGAATTAATATTCTTCAGGTCGATCTTTGTATCTTTTTCCGAAAAGACCACATACATATACAGCAGGCAGAAGATGGTGGAAAATAGCACCTCTGCAATATGGTGGTCCATATATCCATAGGATGAACGGCTAAAGAACTGGCCGGCCACTATAGCGGTAAAACCTGAGGCCAGAAGACCGGTTTTCCAGTCACCGCAGGTTTTTCCGACAAAGTACATAATCGCTACGATAATGACTCCCATCAAGGGAGGAATCAAAAGACCCATGCTGATGATCTCCGGTCGCGTGGTGGCACCGGTAACGAGGCAAAAGACCGCAATAATCGTAGGGAAAAGGGGCCCCCAGGGAACTGACATTCCCGTGGGAAACAAGGACATAGGATCATACCATGCATAGCTCGGGAAGTTTGCCAGTATCTGTTCGACCTGGCGGAGGTTGTACAGCGGGTCATCACTTGCCACCATCATCAGGACATCTGTGTTCCCCATATTGAGCATGGGAAGCAAACGAAGCCAAAGGGCAAAGATCGAGAATAATGTGACCAGACCGATCACCAGTTGGGTTCGGCGGTTTTTAAGATCAAAAAGTACCATGGAATCAACCTTTCTTGGGTACTTGGTTTCAGTTGAGACCATTAATAAATTTGGTTGAATTCTTCAGGAGAAACCCTTGAATATCTCCGCAAACAGGCGGGATTTCTCTTTCCAGCTGTATTTTTTAAGATTGATCGAAAAGGTTGCCCGGTTTTTCATCAGATTGTGTATCTGTGTACCCGATTTCACCTTTGTCTGGTAATTGAAATGTTTCAGTCCTTCGATTCGCACCACATCTGGAATCGGTCGTATGACTATTAGTTTCATGCATGCAGACTCCTAAAAAAATAATCCTAAAAAAAAATTTGATAAGCACAATGGACCTCACTTTGGGAGCGAGATGGAAAATGGAACTGGTATCTATGCTGGTAATGTATCGGTGCAGTTCATTGGATGCTTTTATTAGGGAAAATCTGACCTGATCTAAAACTTCCATATCTTTACACGACCGTATACCATTTGCTGATAATTTGTAAATAGGGGTCCTCCTACCACGAGCAGTTTTGTTTCAGGACCATAAAAATTTTTTATCGAACAGAGCAGGGATTATTTTATCAATTGCATGCCGGTGTTCAATACGCACACAAAATCCTATCACAAAACCTTTTCCGGTTTCTTTAAGGGAGAAAAGGGAAGCACGAGAGGGTTTCTGTTATCTATTGGTTGGCTGGATAATTCTTGAAGGCAAATCGGTAATTTATGCCGGAGCACCGATCACGAGCATATGAGCCGGAACATCGCGGGTCACGATTGCACCTGCGGCAACCAACGCTCCTTCACCTATGCAGATCCCCGGCAGCAGGGTGGCATTCGCACCAATCGCAGCACCATTTCGGATCCGCGGTCCTTCAAGCCCGCCAATACGTGTCGGAGGGTACCGGTCATTCGTCAGCACAGTATTGGGACCAATGAAGACATGATTCCCGATGACCGTGTCGGTTGGAATGTAGACCATACTCTGCAGGTTTACATTATTCCCGATACAAGTATTACCTTCAATAACGGTTGCTGTACCAATGGCAACGTGGTTGCCTATCCGGGTTTTTTCACGGATCATAACGTTGTGCCCGCTCTGAAAATAATCCCCGATGATTACATCACAGTAAAATTATGCTGCCAGACCTGAGTACTGCATTTTTTCCAATTATTGTTCCATCAAAACCGGTTTTACCCATATAATCCATGAAGGGAATCCAAGCGTTACCGGTTCGAAAATCTGCGCTCCTTCCCCGAGGGTGTTTATACCATATTCGGTCATTCAACAGTCACACTCTTTGCAAGGTTTCTTGGTTTGTCCACATCCCGGTTTAAAGCAACTGCGGTATGATAGGCAAGGAGCTGCAGCACGACAAGAGTTGTTAACACCTGCAAAAAAGGATGGGTCTCCGGCAGGGGGATAAAGATATCTACAACCTCGGCTAGTTCCAAATCTCCCTCCACCCCGAGTGCAATAACTGGTGCCCCCCTCGCATTTATCTCTTTGATATTGGAAATCATCACCGCATAGGTCTCGCCGGGCATGCAGATGGCAATAACCGGTGTTTCTTTCGAGAGCAGGGCAAATGGTCCGTGCTTCAATTCCCCTGCGGCGTAGCCCTCCGCATGGATATAGGAGATCTCCTTCATTTTCAGTGCTCCTTCAAGAGACACGGGATAAAACGGGCCCCTCCCCACATAGTAGATGCTTCGGGCATTAATGCAGAGTTCGACTGCCTCAGACAAATCCATCAGTAATACCTCTTCTATTGCCCGGTGCCCGTTACGCAGCACCTCCTCAAATTCGCCATCACGAATGAAGTTTATGATCTGCATCAGGACTGCGAGCTGTGCGATAAATGACTTTGTCGCTGCAACACTGATTTCTGGTCCTGCACGCATGAAAAGGGTGAAATCTGTACTCCTGCTTATTGAACTGCCCAGTACGTTTGTGATCGCAAGGGTTGTGCAGTTATGCTCCTTAGCTTGTTTGAGTGCAGAGATAGTATCAGCGGTTTCCCCGGACTGCGAGATTCCAATTACGAGTCCTTGGATTGGCGGGGGGAAATATTTGAACTCGGATGCGAAGTCTAGTCGCAAGGGGATTGCGCAGGAATCCTCGAGAAGGTACTTGAAGATAAGTCCGGCATTATAAGAAGAGCCACATGCAATGACAGTCACCGATCCCGGGTTCCTGATAGGTGCAGGAAGTGTTTCACCCGTGATAGCCCTGACTGAATTGTAAAAGGCCTGTGGCTGCTCGTAGATCTCCTTGAGCATGTAGTGCGGGAACCCGCCTTTTTTAGTGTCTTCCTGTGACCAGTCTATTAATTCGACAGGCCGTTTGACCGGTTTACCTTCATGAAAAATCTCTACCCCCACTTCAGATATGCTGGCAATATCTCCATCTTCCAGATACATCGCCCGATCGGTGTGATCAAGGATTGGCATCATGTCGGAGGCGGCAAAAAATTCCCCATCCCCCACTCCGAGAACAAGCGGGCTTGCATACCTGGCGGCAATAATCCGGTCTTCACCAATGGCAATTACCAACAGGGCATAGGATCCTGTCAGTTTGGGAACGATCTTCTGGACAGCTGCAAGGAGATCTTTTTCTACTTCATACGCCTCTTCGATAAGATGTGCTACAACTTCAGTGTCGGTTTCAGAGCGGAATATGTGGCCTCGTGCGATCAGCTGCCTTTTGAGCTCTGCATAATTTTCGATAATCCCATTATGTACGACTGCGATACGGTTGGAACAGTCCATATGCGGATGGGCGTTGGTATCGCTTGGAACCCCATGTGTTGCCCAGCGGGTGTGCCCTATCCCGATCTTTCCTTTGAGGTGAGCAGCTGATCGTGAAGAATTGGAAATCCGTCCCTGGTGTTTATCCAGTTCAATACCACCGCTGATAGTGGCAACACCAAACGAATCATAACCCCGGTATTCCAGTTTCTTGAGCCCTTCCACAATGATCGGGGCAGCTTCCCTTCGACCTATATAGCCCACGATACCACACACGTCACATCACCATTGAGTCATCGGGCAGAATACGGGAGATGACCCTTTTCCCTCCCTCAACTGATACATTGTTCCCCACAATGCAGTTTTTAAAGATCGTGAAAGGTCCTGATGTTACCTGATCACCTAGCACCGCTCCGAACTCCGGTTTAATTACAGTTCCTTCGATATCCAACAGGCTTGCCGATGTTACTATGGTTGTGTGGTCAGAAAGCCGGCACCCCTGCCCCATCACCGCATCAATGATCCGTGAGTGAGAACCGATTGCTGTGTCATCCATGATAAGCGAGTTTCCTATGAACGTGAATGGCTCAACCTTTACCCGCGAACCAAGACTCGTATTGGGCATGATGCAGCAGTTGGGGCCGATCTCACAGTCACTTCCTATAATCACCGGTCCTGATATAACGGTGTTGGGACCTATCGTTGTACCTTTTTCGATCCTGACTGCACCCTGGATTGTGGTCTGCCTGCTTGCTGAGCCTTCACGTGCTTCAGGCAGATTTTTTAACAGGTGCTTATTCATCTTCAGGATGTCCCAGGGATAGATGGCATCCTGCCAGTCATCAGCTATTACGGCCTTTAAGTGTTCACCCGAAGTGAGCATTAAGGAGACGGCGTCGGTAACGTTGTTTTCGCTGATATATGAGAAAAAGTCTCTTGTCAGCGAATAAATACCGGTGCTCACCATGAAACTTGGTGAATGCTCGGGTTTTTCGATAATCCGGGTCACGAATCCGTCTTTTAACAGCACTACCCCAAAGTTTGATGGGTTGGGATGCTCTTTGACCAGTATTGCATTTTTAATCTCTTTTATTCGTCCAATCGAATAAGCGTCAATATAATTATCTCCAGGCAGGAGGAGAAAATCGCCCGTAATATGCGATTCTGCACATTTGAGCGCATGAGCAGTACCCAGCTGTTTTTTCTGGATCACAACTTCGATGGGTACATCGAGCTGGTTTAAAAACCGTATGACCTGTTCTTTCCGGTAGCCGACTACGACAATAATTTCACGGATCCCGTTTTTTTCCAGCGCTTCGATGACGTATTCAATAATCGGGTGGTTTGCTACCGGAATCATCACCTTGGGTCTGCTTCTTGTTAACGGCCGAACCCTTTTCCCTTCTCCTGCTGCTAATATAACTGCCTGCATACTTTCACCTACCGGATAACTGCGTTCTCCCCGATACACCCAGCGATATACGAGCTGGGTGCAAACTGTGCGTTGCTCCCGATCATTGTTCCGACGTTGATCGAGCAGTTGATCCCGAACTGGACGCCATCCCCGATAATGGCGCCGAATTTCTTCCTGCGCGTATCTTTTCCACAGACTCTGACATTGGTATGGTCATGCCGCAGATTTGCGATTTTTGTGCCCGCACCAAAATTACATCCTGTACCAATAATTGAATCTCCGATATAGTTGAAGTGCGGGATCTTCGTTCCCTTCATTACGATGGAGTTCTTAAGTTCGGTGCAGTGCCCGATATGGCAATCGTCACCTATACTGGTTGCCCCCCGGATATATGCATGGGGGCCGATACGGCAATTCTTTCCTATGATGCACGGACCTTCGATACAGGTACCAGACTTTACAACACTCCCTTCCCCGACAATAACAACTCCACGAAGGGATACACCTTCTTCCACCGTCCCCTTGAGTTCAGATGGAAGTGTGCTCATAAGCATGAGGTTTGCATCCAGCATATCCCATGGGTTCCCGACATCCATCCAGTATGACAACTGGTGTGCTGACAACTCCTTTTCCGCAATAAACTCAAAAAGAGCATCAGTAAGTTCGAGTTCTCCCCGGCTTGAGACCCGAACCCTGTCAACAGCATCGAAAATATCCGGAGAAAAAAGATATGCTCCGGCATTGATCAGGTTGGATTTCGGATACTTCGACTTCTCTTCAAGAGAAGTCACGAGGCCGTTTTCCACTATAACAGTCCCGTAATCTCCCGGATGATCGGTGGTGCTGGTGCCCATGCAGGGTGTACGGCATTTGCATAGATCTGCAATATCCGTGTTTTTTAAAATCATATCGCCATTCAACAGGAGAAATGGTCCCGACACAAGATCGCGTGCAGATCGCACCGCATCTGCAGTCCCGTGCTGTTGTCGCTGAGGTGCGTATTTGATATGTATCCCCAATCCCGATCCATCACCAAAGTACTTACGTATCTCCCGTTCACCATAGCCAACAACAAAAACAAAATCGGTGATTCCTGTATCGCGTGCAGCACAAACAAGGTGCTCCATCATCGGACGGTTTGCAAGGGGAAGCATGACTTTTGGACGCTTCGCCGTAAGAGGGCGCATCCGTTTCCCTTCTCCTGCGGCAAGAACGACACATTCCATACGTAAAATTCGTACTACAACATTTAAGCAGTTTTCCCCTGCTTAATCATACTGCGTCCTTTTTTTAGAATTTCCTTTGCTTTTTGCAGATTTTTGCCCTCTGCAGTAATGCGGATTTTGGGCTCTGTACCGCTCGCACGGATCAGGCACCAGCCCTCTTCATCAGCAATCCTGATCCCGTCTGTTGGCTTCGCTGCACCAAGAGCCGTGAGAGTTTCCCGTGCTGTTGTGCAGGAGAACGATTCCCGGAGAATAGGGTAGGATGGCATTGCATCAAGCTCTTGCGCAACGTTCCATTCAGAGGAGATCTCGCAGAAAAGGGCTGCCGCGTACGGGCCATCGGGACAGTAGGAGATTTTCGGGAAAATCCATGCACCTGATGGTTCACCTCCGAAATCTCCCCATCTCAGGAGTTCTTCAGACACATAGGTATCCCCGACCGGTGTACGTCTGACTTCAGCGATCTCTTCAATAATCATGGACGCGTCGCTTGTCGTAACTACATGTTTTGCGTCAAGATACCTGGTAAAAAGCATGAGAAGATGGTCCCCGTCAATGTACCGTCCTTTATTATCAAATGCCATCATCCGGTCAGCATCCCCGTCATGAACAACCGCACATGCAGATTCAGTTTTTTTCACCAATTTTCCAATATAACTAACATTCTCCTTCAGTGGCTCTGAAGGGCGGGCAAAATAGCCCGATGGATCACAGTTGATACAGATGGTCTTTGCACCAGCATCTGCCAGAAGATCCGGAGTAAGAACACATCCTGCACCATTTCCACAGTCAACAACAACAGTAGTTCCGGTCTCGATATTTACCTTATCCAGAATTGCATTTTTATGAGGGGTAAGCGCATCTATCGCACGCTCACTTCCCTGGTGCTGCCAGTCAGTCCAGTGCCGTATCTTTATGAGTTCCTCCATCTCCGCCTGCTGGGATTGTGTGAACGACGAACCGTTTGGGTTAAAGAGTTTCAATCCGTTATATTCCTCAGGATTGTGGGAAGCGGTGATCATACACCCGGTTTTTACCGTACGGGTGCTGTAAGCAACAGATGGTGTAGGAGCAATGCCGGCAACATGTGCTGTCCCTCCACTCCCGAGAATTCCTGATATCACCAGGTGCATAAGAAGAGGACTTGTTGTGCGGGTGTCCATGCCGACAAGAATGTCGGATGATCGGGATGCCAGTGCAGATCCCACCCTCAGGGCAGTATCGACAAGCGTCTGATCGAACATCCTTCGTATTCCCGATGACCCGAAAAGCATGATGTTTTATTGGATCGCTGTCAAAAAGAGTTTACCTTTTTTGTGTTGGATCTTCTTTATTTCTTCCGTGTTACGGGTGCCAGATTTTTCCCGGGTAGTATGCTAGCACGTACCAAAAGGGCACCAGAGCTCAAGTTGGTTGAGTCGTGAAACACCGGCTGTTGATGGACCGATACATAGGATCCTCTTTGTTTCTTTAGCGTTCCGGATGATATCACCTGTACCCGGCTCTATGATACCTTTACCATGGATGAGGATCACGTCAGCGTCCTGAGGATTTGTGACAATAGTCCTCCTAAAGGTAGTTTCGATAGCGGGCATGCTGCTCATACAAAAGATCCGTTTTCCCCCCAGTTCAAGGAGCAGTTGCCTGCGACATTCAGTGTGCGAAGATTCCGGGCAGGAATGAAGTACCCGTGAAAGGCAGAAAAAACCCGTTGCAACGTTCACAATTGCCGCGGCAGCACCCCGGACCGAAGGTGTATCGAGAGGTGTACCGAACATGAACGAGATCTTTGTCTTTGCCCTGATGGGGTCAAAGGTAACAAAATCTGCACTCCTCCCGCCAAATGACGCAGTCATGCACGCACCGCGTTCAAACTGACAGTTTACGGTATCTGAACGTACGTCAAGAATAATCCCGCTGTCCTCGCAGCCGTTGTCTTTCATCATCGATTCGAGCTTTTTAACAGTATCAATAATAATGTCCATCATTCACATCCCTTGTTGTCAATGAGTACAACCCGGGCAGGAGAACCATCAAGCCCGGTTAAGCGCAACGGCAGTGCCACCATGGGATAGTCCCCTTCCTCAACGTTAGAGAGATCGAGGAGTTCAATGATAATGCATCCATGGCTGAGCAGCTCACGGTGCACGGTTCCGTCGCATCTGTAGGATTCTATGGAAGGGGAATCGATACCAACACATTTCATGTCACAACCGGTGATGAGACGTGCGGCATCTGCCGTCAGGGAAGGGTAATTCTCATCGAAACGGTCAGTGCCGGAAAATGACGTTTTCAAAAGGAGCCTGCCAATGCCATCCAGCCGGCCCCTCAGGTGATCTGCCGTGATACTGGTGCCCGCACTGATTACATCGAGAACCCGGCAGGTACCCATGACATGCGAGAGTGGGATGGTATCAATTGTATCACCGGTTTCAAGGTAATGAACCGGAGCGTCGATATGAGTACCGGTATGGGTGCTCAAATGCAGATCGCTGATCAGGTAGTGCCCGTGTTTCTCCTGCCGGAATACAGGGGGAGTATCGCCAGGATATATAAGGATGTCTTCAGAGAGCGGGCGCGTGATATCGATAATTTTCACCGATCTACCCATTCCATCCGCACTCCCCGATGAGGGGAACGAACCTGACTCCCCCATGGTTGTCCTCGTTTATAGATCCATCCTTTTTTCTGAGCCGGATAAGCTCCTGGATGTCACGTCCCCCCACGGGTGCTACCAGCCTGCCCCCTTCAGCCAGTTGTTCGATAAGTGGCCGGGGAATCGATGGTGTCGCAGCAGTGATGATAATTCCTTCATAAGGGGCCTTTTTTGGATACCCGAGTGTTCCATCACCCACGATCACTTCAACATTCTTACTGCCGACAGCCGCGAGGTTTGCCCTTGCCAGCCCCGCAACTTCCGGGATCCGCTCAATGGTCGTTACCTGTCGGACAAGTGCTGCGAGTACTGCAGCCTGGTAACCACACCCGGTCCCTATCTCAAGCACACGATCAGTTGATTGCAGTGCGAGGAGTTCTGTCATCAGCGCAACTATATAGGGCTGGGAGATAGTCTGACCGTTACCTATCGGCAGGGGGTAGTCTTCGTATGCCGATTTGTCATAGGGTGGAGGAACAAAAAGGTGACGGGGGACTTCTTTCATTGCTGAGAGGACACGCTGGTCACGTATGCCCCTGGCTGCAATCTGGTACTCCACCATCCTGATCCGTTCATCGACTCGTGAATATGGCGGCATAGGTACGTGGTTTTAGAATCCTGCTTTTTCCGCAACATCTATGGAGGAATCGATCTGCCTCTGCAGTGCTTCGGGAAGCCCGGCAATCTTTACATCTAAAAATCCCCTGATAATCGTTGCCGTTGCTTCGTCTTCGTCAAGTCCGCGGGACATCAGGTATTCGATCTCATCCCGGGCGAGCTTGCCAACTGCAGCTTCATGAGAGAGTTCTGTGCCTACCACCGACCCCTCAATTTCCGGGATTGCGTAGATGAGACCGTCATTCAGGATAAGTCCCTTGCATTCAAGGTGCCCGCGGGTTCCGGCAGTTTTTCCATTGATATGACCACGCGAAATGATAGTGCCGCCCTTTGTGATGGCGCGGGTGATCAATTCAGCGCTTGCGCCCTTCCCTTCAAGGATTGCACGGGAACCGATATCCATATATGAACCTGGCGTGGAAATGACTACACTGCTGAAGCGTGCGACGGAGTTGGTTCCCTTAAGTGTTGCTGTCGGGTACATCTGGATTTTTTTCACCGGATGCATGCAGACATAGTTGGAAAGGAACACCCCGTTATCTTCAACGATGGAGGCGCTTCTCGGGTACACTTCAATGTTCTCACTCCAGTTGTGGATCATCGTGAAACTTATCTTGGCATCTTTTTTTACGAAGAATTCAGAGATGCCATAGTGAGCGCCACCTTTACCTACGTGCGCCCCGCTTGTGCACCCTGATATGATGTGGAGCTCAGCGCCTTCTTCGGCTATAATGATGTTATGGACATGCTGGATCTGTTCCCGCCCGAGATAGAGACAGGCCTGGATGGGGAGGATATTGTTTGAGCCTTTGTGCGCAATGATAACGTAACCCTTCGGGTCTTTCTGTGCTGCAACATACCGGGTAATGTCATCTTTTTCCGGTGACACTGCCTGCCACGTATACTCTTTCATGCCGTCATATTTTTCCATCGCTTTCTTAAACGAAAGGACTTCTATGCCCTGCTGCGAGCATTCAGCCTGGACGATGTCCTGGTCCATCTGGAGATAGCTGCCGCAGCGGTTTTTCAAGGTAAGATCCATACCTACCTGGGTGACCCGATCCTGATCAGCTTTTGAGAGCTCAGGAACGTTCACTGGTGACGGCATTCGAGGCACTCCTTGTATCCGCGTTGTTTGATATCTTTTAAGATTTCCCGGGGATTGCCATGACACTTAATCTCCCCGTCACACATCACATGCCCCTTGTCAGCATCAAGATAATCAAGGATGTAACCGGTGTGCGTGATAACAAGCCCGCTTTTTTTGCGCTTGATAAGATACTTGTCTTTTTCCAGCAGTGAACCTATGGCAGTACCGATGAGCGAGATGTTTTCCAGATCAACCCCGCTTTCCGGTTCATCGAGCATGATAAAGTCCGGGTTCTGGATCATCAGCTGCAATACTTCACTCCGTTTGATCTCCCCGCCGGAGAATCCCTTGTTGATGTCCCGCTCAAGGAATTTATCCATATGAACTGATTTGGCAAGTTCGGGAATGTTTTCTTCCTTGCTCTTTGATATGGCGGTGAGCATTTTCCCAAGCTTCAGCCCGGAGATGGTTGGTGGCCGCTGGAAGAGCATTCCTATTCCCCGTTTGGCACGTTCATGGGCTTTAATCTTTGTCACATCTTCTCCTTTGAAGATGATTTTCCCCTCAGTTATTGTATAGTTGGAAAATCCCATTATGGTCATGAGGAGTGTTGTTTTACCCGATCCGTTAGGGCCGAGCAGAACATGGGTCTCCCCATCATCGATGTGGAGATTTATGTCGTGCAACACCTCTTTATCGCCAACCTTCACATGCAGGTCTTCAATATGCAACATAGAACAATCGTGTAGAATATGTTGATTACTGCATTAAACGCTTTTCAAGATACTAAAAAAGTGACAGGGTTTTAGGATCCTTTAACATAACATCCGGTAATGGACCTGAGATTAAAAAAACGTACTTGTCTTTGTCAGACCGGCATGTTCATTTTTACATATTCAAACACGCCATTCCTGTCATACATGTGCTCAAGGATATAATTGTGTACTAAGGCATATTTTTCATATAGGGCAAAGAGCTGCCTGTACGTGTTCAACCGGCTGTTGTAGTCTGAGACAAGTGCTTTATGGACAGGCACCTGTGCATTGTAACTGACGATATTTCCGGTAGTTCTTAAACCCTGCATTTGTGATTCGAGCCGGGCAATTTTTTCCTGTTGGAATGTAAGGTCTGCCCCCATACTGTTAACCTGTGGTTCAAGTTCCTTTACTCTCTGATCCGATAGCACATACATGTCGTAAATATATCTCGTTTCCTTCCCGCTACCATAGAGTTTCGTGCCATTGCTGATGGGGATAATGACAGGATCTGAATACAGGGTCAGGTTTCCTTTAAGTTTATCTGTCGGCATTCCAACAAATGAGTAACTGGTGGTTTCCACAAATGCATATCCTGTGTTTTTGTAGAGATAATCGTCTGAACCCACTCCTATCGCCATATGTGCTTCAGGGCCAAACAAGAGCACGGCAACCGGATAACCCTCCCGCGACAACAATCCGGCCAAAAGCAGGCTCTTGTCATCACAGTCCCCTGCCCGGTCAACAACGGTTTCTATGGGAAATTTTGCCGGATTCTGCTCCCGGGTTTCATACCTTAATGACTGGATATAGACTGCAATGAGTTCGAGATATTCGTCATCGGAAAGCCCCTGACTGAGTCTGGTTTTTTTTACATCGTTGAGAAGATCTGAATACATTTCTTCCTGTGCCGGATCATTCACCATTGCGCGATACGTGTCTGCAAGCCAGATGGCCTCGGAGACATTGCCATGGATCATGGTCGACTTATCCGCCTGCTTTGCACCTTCATAAACCGAGACATTGATGGGAAGTGTCAGGGTAAATTTGGTTTTTTCAAACGGGAATTGATGGGAAATATTGACCGGGGATGACTGGAGACGGGTGAGATCAGGAGCAATATGGGGCACAATTACCGTTTCTTTGGGAAATACAACTGCGCTTATCAGCACTGCTGATAATGCCAGGATAATAATGAATAAAAATACACCANNCACCAATGAGTTTGAAGAACCGGTTACGCATTATCCACCATGTACAAAAGTATTCTTTGTCTCCTGTATTACAAAATATCCCGCAACTGTGCAATGGAGTCAATAATGCAATCGGGTTTGACCACTGCGTGGTCCACTGCGTCTTTCCGGTATTTTCCGGTCCTGACAAGAATTCCCTGCATACCCATAGTACGGGCCCCGCCAATATCGGTAAGAATATCATCGCCAATCATTGCTACCTGATCGGCACGAAGTCCCATGTCGCGGAGGGCAAGTTCAAAGAACGTTTTTGAGGGTTTTCCCACGATTGTCGCTGTTTTGCCGGTCGCAAATTCGAGGGCCTGCACAAAGGGACCCGCAGAGAGAAAAAGACCGCCCGGTGCCATCCAGTACCGGTCTTTCTCCAGTGCAATCAGATCCGCACCATTCATGAGATGACGGAATGCGGTGTTCAGGCTGTCATAGGTAAGTTTGTCACCAGCGTCACCTATGATAACGAAATCGATCATGGTACCGGTGTCGCAGAAACATTCCTGCTCAAAGTCCCGGTACACATCTCCCGTTGTAAGAAGGTAGCAATGGCGTTTACCGGCATTTCTCAAACAGGCAACAGCAGCGAGAGGGGGTGTGAAAATATACTCAACAGGAATATCAAACCCCATTGATGATAACTGCTCTGCGATGGTATTCCGGCATTTACGGGTAGTGTTGGAAACAAACCTGAACGTATAATTTCTGTCCCTGATTAGATCAATGGATTCCCGGGCACCTTTGATCGCCTTGTCTCCCACATACAGAACCCCATCAAGATCGATGAGAAAACCCCTGACGTCTTTCATTTCAGCCCCTTCCTGCAGTGGTGCCGGATCCCGGCAGGATGTAGTTTTGTATCCCGTAGTATCAGATTCTTTTTGTTTATCGGGAAGATTCTTTCCCCCTGAGATGAATCAGGAATGGATTTCCCACGTTGAACTCCCCTGCAGCACCAGCCAGCGTCTGCAAGCCCGGTTATTTTGGGATCCCCTCAGGTAAGCAGAGGTTATTCTGTGAATAACCATTAACGTCTCCGTATACACCTTAAAGGCCGTGGCTAAACCAGGGAAACCGGGATCATGCATGCGGGTTACTGGTGGATGTTCCGGAGCCACCCATGTTCTTCAGCCATGTTCTTGTACCCGGGAGGTTCGCTTTACTTTCACCCCGCGCGGCTGGATGTTTAAATCCCGGACGCCGTTTTTGTATTCAGACGATGTCAGCTACACATGCTCCTGCACGGATTGGTGCCCTCTGGCAGCAGCGCATGGAAACGATGCGGGAATATGAAGTTGTCCGTGACGGGAATGTTTTTGGGACCAGTTTTTCAAATAATGTTGTTTTTTCATCGGATTATGAAGAGGCGCGCCACCAGCTCGATGTATTGGTTGAGAAGTACCGGAACGTCCCGTTCGATAACGTCTTTTCGGGCACTGAAATTTTCAACGAATGTGGGGTCTGTTTTTCTCTAAAAAGCCGGCAATCTCTCAAACTACCGTCGCTCGATCTTGATCGGTTCAGGTCTGAAATCATGGAAGACCTTACGCTTGTGCATGGTATCGGGCCAAGGACACAAGCCCGGCTGAGGTCAAAAGGGTACCGGATATTACCGGATCTGATGCAGCACCCGAAGTTCCGGTCATATACCTATGATGTACTCAAATGCCTGCATGGGGGCAGTTCTATAGAAATTATGGATTTAATCGGCTGCAGGCATGCAAAATCCCATCCTTGTGTTCTCGGGACGGCAGGGCTCCACGAACCGGAAGATTACGTATTTCTTGATATTGAAACACTCGGACTTTTTTCCCGCCCTATCATTCTCTTTGGTGTTGGTATGATCGAGGACGGGTATCTTGCCGTCCACCAGTACCTGCTGCGTGATATCGATGAGGAACAGGCTGCACTCAAGGCGACGCTCGATCATATGTCAGGCGATCGCCCGGCACTGGTAACCTTCAACGGCAAATCGTTTGATGTTCCCTATCTTTCAGACCGGCTTGCCTACTATGGTATGGGCACCCCATCAAAAATCCCCCATTTCGATGTACTCCATTTCAGCCGAAGAAGATGGAAGGATCAGCTCCCCTCCCTGCGCCTGACTGCACTGGAAACGGAAATCCTTGGCATCAGCCGCGAAGACGATATTCCCGGGCAGATGGTGCCGGAATTCTACGAAACGTACTTGCGGACAGGAAATTGTGGCCCGCTCGTCCCGATTATTGAGCACAATAAGCAGGACGTGGTATCGCTCGCCCTGCTCTTTTTCCACCTGCTGGGGGAGACCTATGGCTGTCGCTGATGTTATCCGGCTTCTCGGTGTGAACCCGGTGTACCGGAACCGGGTGGTGCACATTGAAACAACCGAACCGGAACCTCCCCACAACGGAACGCTCGCATTACCTCTTGGGGATACCCTTGAATCGTATCTCACTCAGCATCGGATACACCTCTATTCCCACCAGTGCGATGCCATCAACCACATACGATCCGGGAAGAATGTGATCATCACCACACCCACCGCAAGTGGCAAGACTCTCGCGTTCAACCTTCCGGTGTTCGAGAGGCTTGAGGTGGACACGGATGCACGTGCCCTCTACCTGTACCCGACCAAAGCACTCTCCAACGATCAGCTTGCTACCATTGAACAGATGGCGCAGTTCACTGGTATTTCCGCCCGGCCTGCGATTTACGATGGTGACACCCCTCAGTCAAAACGGGCGGCGGTTCGTGAGAACTCGCGGATCATCATCTCCAACCCGCATGAACTCCACCAGGTGCTCTCCTGGCACGCGAAGTGGCGCCCGTTTTTCTCTCACCTTAAGTTTATTGTGATAGATGAGGCGCACCGGTATCGGGGTGTCTTTGGATCCCATATCGCTTTACTACTCCGGAGGCTGGTGCGCCTGTGCCATTTTTATGGCTCAGCACCGCAGTTCATTCTCTCGACCGCAACACTGGCAAATCCGCTGGAGTTTGCAGGCAAGCTCACGGGGCTGCCGTTTGAACTTGTGGATGAGGATGGATCTCCGCATGGCAGGAAACATTTTGTCCTGTACAACCCGTTTTACGATGGTATCGGTGAACGCTCCACGTACCAGGAGACAAAGGATCTCCTGGTGTCCTGTGTGAAAGACAATCTCCAGACACTCTGTTTCACCGGCTCCCGAAAAATGGCGGAACTTGTGACACTATGGGCACGAGAGGATGCCCGCCGCTCATCCGCACGTCTCGCAGAATCGATATCAGCCTACCGGGCCGGCTATCTGCCGGAAGAACGGCGGACTATCGAGCGGCAGCTGAAAGATGGTACGCTGAAGGGTGTTGTGTCAACAAATGCGCTTGAACTCGGAATCGATATTGGATCCCTGGATGCCGTTATCATTGCCGGCTATCCCGGAACCATGATGTCAACCCGGCAGCAGGCCGGCCGGGCCGGGAGAAAAGGGGACGAGTCACTTGCGATTCTTGTTGCATTTGCAAACCCTCTCGACCAGTATTTCATGCATCATCCTCACCATTTTTTCAGCCGTTCGCATGAGCATGCCATTATCGATACGGGAAATCCCTATATTGTTTCCGGTCACCTGCTCTGCGCTGCCGCCGAACTGCCCCTGCGTGAAGACACGGACCAGGAGTATTTCGGTGAAACATTCCCTGAGCTCCTTTCTGAACTCGTATCCAGTGATCTCATCAGGAAAACAAGCCGTGGGTGGGTATATTCCGGGCGGGGCAGGGCTGCGGATGCGGTGAGGCTTGATGGCATTCCCGGCTCGATATTCCGGATCCTGTGCCATGGCCGACTGCTTGAGACGATGGACCGGGCACAGGCCTACCGTGAGGCACATAAAGGAGCGATCATGCTCCACCAGGGTGAAACGTATGTGGTTAACGAGATGGACTTAGAGACGCATACCGTCCGTGTAACGGAAACCGATGTGGATTACTATACGCAGCCGCTCAAAGAGGTTGATCTCTCTATTATTGAGATCCTGGAGACACGAATGATACATGGTGCACGGTGTGCGTTTGGTGAAGTGGAAGTGACTGAACAGTATACCGGCTACAAGATCAAACGTAAAGACACCATTATTGGTGTGGAACCCCTTTTTCTGCCACCACTTACGTTCAGGACAAAGGCATTCTGGTTTGTGCCAGCACCGGATACCGAACACCGCATTGTACATTCAAATCTCGATCTCGCTGGAGGATTGCATGGCGCCGAACATGCGATCATTGCTCTCATGCCCCTGCACGTAATGTGTGATCGCTGGGATATTGGTGGATTATCGTCACCTGCATTTGGTGAGAATTGCGAACCCACAATTTTTGTTTACGATGGGTACGAAGGAGGGATCGGTCTTGCAGAGAAAGCGTTTGAGCTACTTCCTGCCCTGTTTTCAAGTGCACATGAACTGGTAAGGGATTGCAGGTGCGATGAGGGATGCCCATCCTGCATCTACTCGCCCAAATGCGGGAATGACAACCAGCCGCTCGATAAGGAGGCGACGGTACTGATTCTCAGGGATCTGTGTACCTTTACGGAAAAAAGTGAATGTCCCGGATTGTATGGTGAATCCGGGCAGGCTTTCCCATAATCGGGGAATTTTTAATCTATAAGTACTACGCGCTGTTCCGGGCTCTCAGGCTCNNGGCGGGTGCGGTATTCTTTGATCCTGGTCTGCATAGCATCTCCGAAAACCGGTTTTTTGTATTAGTGCTTCTCATACAAATTTTCTGCCATATGGGGATGATACCCCATCACCCGACATCCCCTTTCCGGAAGAGATATGTTTGGTAAATCGCCGCGGAGAGTGCAAGGACAAGGATGGATGCCATGAGTGCATTCTGTACACTGAGTTTGAGCACGCCAAGATAATCCAGCCAGAAGAGGCCAAACATGAAGAAAAGACCGGTCAGCCATGCATAAGATAACCCGTATGCCCCGATTTTCTTCGATCGCTCGTCGGATTCCGGATCATCCCCGTATTTCCGGTGATGGACAATACCGGTAATCAGGAAGACAACCCCTGCCGCCAGTAACATTGTTCCAATACCGGCTTCCCCCGAAGTCAGAACAATGGAGACGATACCGCTGATGACCATCAGCGCTCCAATAATTATCCGATACAGATTTCTTGGTTTCATTGGTTTCACGCTTGTATGTTATCTATTTCTAACATTCATGGATATTAATGTTATCTATTTCTAACATCACCGAAAAGGAATGGCTCTTCGCGGGAGAAAATCCCGGTTAAAAAGTGAAAAAAATTATTCCTGTACGGTAGATCGAACGGATAAAAACACAGGCCCCCGCACGTCCACCTTCTTGTTATTATCGGTGATTGCTCTCATCGCGAATTCATCAATTTTTAAATTAATATCGCTGGGGAGTTTTGCCATCTTTACCTGGACGACCGTGGATTTCTGGCAGTTGGCGGCCTCTTCAATCCGTGCTGCTGCAAGCGCTGCCACCGCGGAGAGATAGGTGATACCCGTTGATACCCCTTCTGTCCGCACCTGTTTCCACTTCTCTGCATCCGGCACACCAAGAATCGATCCATCGTGCACGAAGATCTCGTTAGCACACGCCGGTCCGCAGAGTTTTGCATTGGATTCCGGCTCTTCAACAGCCACTTTTACCATTACTCCGCCAAGAGTGCCTTCCCATGCATCGAAGGAGCATGGCCCGGGAGCAGCTCCATTTGCGGCGGCGACACGGATAATCGCTGCGGTAAGCATCTTTCCTTCCGGAGATGCCGGTTCTTCGCGCAACCTTACCGCACGGGCGATATCCTGATTCGTAAGTGTTCGGGGGAAGAACTGGGGAAAACAGAGTTGCCGGATATCGTTTGCGTTATATGCGATCATCGCGAGCCGTTCAACGCCGAGCCCGAGATTCATGACCGGGATGCCAATACCATATTCAGCAAGTGCTGAGGGGGAGTACATACCAAAGGTGGCAACTTCCACCCAGCCGTGCACCGGGTGGCGTGCGTAGACTTCAGTCTGGGTATCCGGCATATAGTATTTGGAACGTTTCTCATCCGGCTGGAACCGGAAATCAGTATACCCGAATGCGGAGAGGAGCGCCATACTTACTGCTTTTCCCTCTTCGTTGGTTATGTCCTCACCCGCAACGACACACGACGCAGAGTGATAGGTCATGAGTCGAGTCGGACCCTCGGCCTGTTCGCGCCGGAAGCATCGGTCGACCGAGAAGAGCCGGATGGGCCTAGGAGTGCGTTCCCAGATGGCGCCGAGTGTCATGAACCAACCGCTTGTCATATGACTGCGCAAGGTGCTGCGCGAAGACTCGGGAACGAGCGCCCGGAACTCCGGGAAGACCGCCTCAAGGATGTGCACGACAAGCGCATCATCCACACCCAGCACTTTTGCAATTTCAACGGTGAGCTCATCACCATCAATCTCAGATTTCTTGTATGCATGGAGGGTTTCCCGTAAGCGCTCTTCGGTCTCTTTTGTCATCATCTGGTACGGTGCTTGATGATGGCTTTGGCTGACAGGGATTGAATCGTGATGGGTGAGCGGACTCCGGTGGCTCTGCAGGATCTCGTTGATCTCATCGAGCTGCTTTCGTGCAATCCCCACGTTTGGTCTGGGGAGCCCCCCGAGATAGAAAACCCGGTCGAGTACTGCCATCGCTTCAGGACCAAACTGCCGGTAGATGTCCTTCTCATCGATAATCACCGGGTTTTCAGCTTCGTCAAATCCAAGCGAGAGATAGGTCTCGCGCAGACGGTTAATTGTAGCAAAGACCGGGTGCGCCTGCGCCCTCTTATATACAAGGTACGGATATTTTCCTGCATGCCCTGAAGGGGTTATTACCGAAGGCCCCTCATGCCATGCCTCTTCGAAATTCTCATGCGTCTTTTTCTTCCAGTCCTCAGGATTGAACCTCATTTCACACGCTCCAGGCAAACCACTCTGCTCAACACATTCTCATCTTTGATCCGGTAATCGCATGCAGCTGCGATCTTCTTAGCAAACGAGCGCACCAGCTCATGCTCCGGCATATTCTCTCGTACCAATCGGTTTCTACTGTATCCCAGATACATATATCCCTTTACTTCAACGAACATCGAACCGGATTCCTGCAGGAGTGCTGCATACCTTTCCGGTGCGAAATCGTTTAATCCTTTGACAAGCGTGATCCGGACTGCAGAACGGCGTGATCCGAGATGAGTAAGGCTCTCTGTTACCTGCTCCCAGTAATCATCCAGCGGGCGACAGAGAGAAATGTACGTCTCCTCATCTGGAGCGTCAAGGGAGACATACATCTGGTACGGGTGACAGCGGGTAAGCATGTCGGGATTTGTACCGTTGCTCACCAGAAATGTTGTGTAGCCTTTCCGGTTGAACAGGTCAATGAGTTCAGGAAGCTGCCGGTAGAGTGTGGGTTCGCCGGAGAGCGAGATCGCTACATGTTTTGGTTCCAGCGCCTCCTGCCACCGCTCTTCTGTAACGGTATTATCCAGAACTGCATTATACCCGGCAAGTGCCTTTTTCTGGAATTTGGGAATGCCCGCAAGAATCGTTTCAGGTGCACACTCTTCTTCTTCCACCACTTCATGTTCAAACGAGCGCCAGCAGAAAAGACATCGCTGGTTGCAGCGCAGGGTGGGTGTCATCTGGACACAGCGGTGGCTTGCAATCCCGTAGAACTGGTGCTTGTAGCACATGTCGCCGCCGGCAAGTGCTCGTTTGCACCACATACAGGGCTTGAGCGCTGCTGATGACGTCTTTGAAAAAAACTGGTAACCCTGCCTGTGCAGGGCTTCACATGGTGCTGATGGCATCGATTCCTAGTGTTTCGAGGGCCTCTTTCAAGGTATTCTGTACCGCCCTCACCAGCGTCAGCCGGCGATCCCTGATCTTCCCTTCGCTTTTCAGGACCTGCTCATAATGGTAGAACGTGTTGAATGTATCGGCAAGTTCACGTGAATAGGTGGCAAGTATGTGCGGATGGAGCTCTGCAACGATCTTCTCGATAACCGTAGGGAACTTTGCGATCTGCTTGGCGAGTGCGATCTCCTGGTCGGTTTCAAGGTCATAGCATTCGGTGAATGTGCCCGCCTTCTCAAGAATACTGCAGGCACGGGCATGGGCATACTGGATGTAGGGCCCGCTCTGGCGCTCGAAATCCAATGCATCCTTCCAGTCAAAAACCGTGCTCTTCTCGGGTGTGACTTTTACGATATCGTAGCGGATGGCTGCAAGCCCGACTGATTTTGCGATTGACTTCCGTGTCTCTTCGTCAAGTTCCGGTCTCCTGATCGTGACTTCATCAAATGCACGTTTCCTGATCTCCGTGATCAGGTCATCGGCTGATACGAATTTCCCGGCGCGGGTACTCATCGAACCTTCCGGCAGGGAGACAAACTCGAAGTGGACAATCTCCGGCGCTTTTTCACCCAGGAGTTTCATTGTACGCTGGAGTTGTGCTGCGATAAGCTTGTGGTCGGCGCCGAGCACATCGATGACCCGGTCGAAATTTGCTGCCTTCCATGCATGGAACGCAAGGTCGCGGGCAGCGTAAACTGAGGTACCGTCACTGCGGCGGATCACGTACTTGTTCTCAAACCCGAATTCTGAAAGATCAAGTGCGAGGGTGTCTTCATCTCTTGCCTGGGGGAGTTTTTTTAACTTCGCGATGATCCTGTCAGTGTACCCGTTGCGGATAAAATCGCTCTCCCAGACGAACCGGTCGTGGGCCACATTAAGGTTTTTCATTGTTACCTTAAACCCGTCAAGGCAGCGGGAAACCTCCCTGCGGAACTTTTTTGCGGTAGCCGGATCTCCATGTTCCACCAGCTGCATCAGCGTGTTTACCTGCTGGGTGATGGTCGGGTCTTTCTCGATCTCGCGGTTTGCTGCAATATAGACACGGGCAATATGGGCATCCTCTTTCTCTCCTTCCCTATGGGTGCTGTCGAGGTTTTCAAATCCCCAGACCACAATTGCAATCTGGCGTCCCATATCGTTGACATAGTACTGTACTTCGAGCCCGTAACCTGCTTTGCGGAACACCCGTGCAAGTGTGTCGCCGATGATCGAGTTCCTGATATGGCCTACATGGAGAGGACCGTTCGGGTTGGCACTCGTATGCTCTAAAACGATACGTATTCCTTTTTTTGGGAACGAGCCATAGCCGGGTTTTACTGCTTCCTTCACCGCTTCACTGACGTATCCGGCCCCAAAAATGAAATTGATATAGGGCCCTTTCGCTTCAATGGTGATGCCCCGGAGTGCGGGGTCTTTTACCAGTTCAGCTGCAAGGTCTTTTGCAATCAGGGCCGGTGCCTGCTTTTTCTGTTTTGCGAGGGTGAATGCTATGGTTGTGGCAAGATCGGCATGCTCCCCGCCATCGATAAGTTGTGCATCTGTTACGCCAGTTTTTTCTTCAATTACTTTACCGATCGTTTTGTATGCTTCCTGCAACATCAGTATCCCGTCCTGTAGCGCAGGATTGCGGCAATCCCGCCGAATGCTGAGAAGAGGATCGCCCCCTCTTCAAAATCATCGGAGATGAGCTCGACTTTGGCACTGCTCTGTTCAGCGAGTTTGGTCAGTTCATCGATGATATCGATCTCCTCTTCGAGAATGAGCGGTGCGGTACATTTCGGACATGAACCAAGGGGGATGTCCCGGACCGATTTTCCTGCATCAATGTGAACCGTCTTCTCATCGGTGAAATCACAGTTCTGGCATTTTATCCGGAGCCGGGATTTACGGAGGTTTGCTGAGAGGAGCAGGGTGTCGACAGACCCGAGTTCAAGATTTTTCCTGATGCTCTCTTCCCCATAGGCAGCATTGCTGGCATCCTTGACAAGCTCTTTTAGGAACTTGTCCATGAACGCTTTTTCTTTAATGACGCCCATGCCTTTGAGCGCGTCCTTTGCCGCATCCACAAGTTCGGAAAGTCCGTCTTCGTTGGTATATGCTACGTCGAAGATCCCGATGATCCGCTTCTGGATCTCGTGGTGGAGATAGTTGCCCGCTTCAAACTCCTCTTTTGTCGGGCTGGGGCCACCGATCAGCACACCCTTGAACCGCTCGAAGAAATCTTTCTCTGCAAGGAATATTGCACTGGACCGTTCCCCTATTTTTGTATAGAACTCGGCAATCGCAATCTCCCTGAGACGCCCGAACCGTGCAGCGGACTGGCCGCCTTTGCGCGTCTTTCCCGGGACCGTTGAGTTTGCACCGCCCATGGGTTCGATCCGGTTGCCGCGTAAAAAGCCCCAGTAAGCTTCCCTACGGTCAAGGACGAGAAGCCCATAGATGGACTTCTCTTCGAGCATCTGTTTGAGCGGCTCGAGCTCGAAGTTTGAGCTGCAGCGGTACATGTAGAGGTTGAGAGGTTCGGGGGGTTCTACGATCGTGCACTGGAGATCAGTGCGATCACCGTAGAGTTTGACCGTACCACAGAAGATCGCGAGTCCATGCTGTGGCGGGCGCTTGTAGTACTTGAGACGTGAGAGGATGGAGGAGATAGCGCTCTGGACATTCGTGCGTGTCTGTTTGCTTTTAATATTGGCGCACTGCCCGAATTCATCCTTGAGCTGGTTCGTAACATCGTAGATCTGCTTGTCAGGGGGAATATAGATCGTGATAAGTTCCGTCCCGTCTCCCTGCTGCAACTCGAGCTTCTCGAGCGCCTTTTTGAACTCGTAACGCTTTCGCGCATCGTCCATCTCCCGTTCCTCTGCCATTGCCGGTCTCAAACCTCTCTAGAGCTATTACTTATTCACTCGCGTGTGGCATAAATTTGCGCCCATTGCATAATGATCCGGTCATCGACATCGGTATTGATGCCATGACTGCCGGAAAATTCGATGAAGGTCTTGGGTTCCTGTGCCGAGTCATAGAACTGTTTTCCGTTTGCAAACGGTATGATGGGGTCACCAGCTGCATGGAAGATCCAGACCGGGCGCGGGGTTATTTTTGTGAAATAGGTGCTGGGCTCTACTGATGTGGCGAACCGTACGGGATCTCCTGAGTAGCCCTGTTGAATCGTTGAGTCCAGTAATCCCCAGTCGGATGTGGATATTCCTACATACCCGGCAAAGTCCGGATCAACGCCAGCTGCAACCGCTGCATAGCGGCCGCCGTTGCTTGATCCCATTGCATATACCGGTACACCGAACCGGCCAGAAAGCACCTGCTGTGCTACCACGAGATCACAGACCGTTAAGTAGTACTGCGGCCAGTCACCTTTTTCAAACAGGGAAAAGTCCCGCTGGGGATTGAACGGGTAGCCGGGTGTCTCCCCGCTATTGCCGCGGATATCTACAAAGAGGAATGCATAACCCGCAGCAGCGTACCGAACCATGCGCTCTTCATGTCCTGCAGGTTTTTCGCCGGCCCCTGGTACATAGACAATTGCCGCTCGGGGATGTTCCGGTGCAGCAAGATACGTGACCACATCCCCGCTCTGCGTGTGCATGACGATCTTTGTCTTCGTGTAGGTCTCATTCGTGAAGAGTACGGTCTCACTGGTTGTCACGGGGGCACACGAAACCGAAAGGGTCCCCTTGCTGTCAACCGAATAGGATGGTTTTGTTGCATTACCAGTACAGCCGGCTAATGCCATGAAAAGGATGAGCAGACACATGGCGATGAAAACCTTACGCATGTTCAGCACCCCAGACAGTGATAGATCAGACAGATCGTTTTGGCATCAACGATTATACCATCATGAATCATAGTTGCCAGGTCTTTTGTTGCAACATCGACAACCTCGATTATCTCATCCTCGTCTTTTCCATACTCCTGGGAAGGTGACAGGTTGCGGGCTTCGAACAAATAGATCCTCTCATCTGTATACCCGGGCGTTGTGTAGATGAACCCTTTTTGAACGATCGTTGTTGCAGTAAAACCGGTCTCTTCGATAAGCTCGCGATGCGCAGTTTTGAGAGGGTCTTCACCGGGTTCCATGGTCCCTGCAGGGGCTTCATAGATATATTGATCAATTGCATACCGGTACTGCTTCAGCAGCTTGCACCTATCGTCGTTAAGGGGCAGGATAGCCACTGCATTACTGGGGTGAACTATCACCTTCTCGCGCTCAATATTGTTGGGGAAGCGGATCGCGCGCTTCTCTATCCAGAGCCGCCTGCCTCGAAAGATCTCCATTTAATCCTCGTATTCGATTGGATCCCGCTTGCCTGCTGCAGCGAATGCCTCTTTGCGGAAGTGGCACGATCCGCAGGTGCCGCAGGCCTTTTCCTCATTTCTATAGCAGGACCAGGTATACTCATACGGCACACCGAGTCTGATCCCTTCCTGCAGGATATCAGTCTTGGTCATATTGATGAAGGGAGTGAAGAGTGTGATTCTCGTCGTGTCCTTTGTTCCCAGGTCGATCACGTGCTGGAACGCTTCGATGAACTGCGGGCGGCAGTCGGGATATCCGCTGTAATCGAGTGACTGGACACCGATGAATATTGCATCTGCCCCCTTTGCTTCGGCAAAACTCGTTGCAATAGAGAGGAGGTTTGCATTCCGGAACGGGACATACGTGTTTGGCATGCGTGCCTGCTCCGGGTCAAACTCTTCTACCGTAATTTTATCATCGGTAAGGCTGCTCGCTCCGAACTTTGTAAAATAGTCCAGGTTTATTTCAATAAACGCTTCAGCGTTCAGGAGGGACGCGATCTTTTTTGCACTTTTTTGTTCCTTTCGCTCTGTCCGCTGCCCGTAGTTCAGGTGGAGTGCTAGAATATCGTAACCCCTGCTCTTTGCCACATACGCGAGCGTTGACGAGTCCATCCCCCCGGAGAGTAAACATACTGCTTTCATCATTTCACTCCGATGATTTTATGTAACTGGAGCTGGAACCGCACCGGGAGGTTGTTGACCAGAATGAATTTTGAGATGATTGTGTAGTCAGATCCATAGACCGGTGACAGGAAGATTTCACCATGGATCCGGTATGTCGAGATGATATCCTGAGCGAACTGGCAGTCAGCTTCATCCATCACAACAAACTTGACACTATCCTGCGGCCGTATCGCATCGAGCAGCGCGAGGTTGCTCTGCTCTCCTGATGACGGGCATTTCACATCCATGCAGATCGATGCGTACGGCTGCACCCGCTTGAAGTCCAGTGTACCGTTCGTCTCGATATCGATCGCTGTACCGCGCTTGTGAAGCGAGACAAGAAGCGGTTCAAGTTCATCAGCCTGCTGAAGCGGTTCCCCCCCCGTGATACATACATACGACGGGTTCACGCGCCAGACCTGCTCGAGGATGATATCAAGATTCATCTCCATGCCACCGGTTTGTGCGTAAGGTGTATCACACCAGCGGCAGTGCAGGTTGCAACCAGCGAGCCGTATGAAAAGGCAGGGCTTTCCCTGGTTTTTCCCCTCCCCCTGGAGGCTCTTGAAAATTTCAGCGATCTTCATCTAAAATCTCGGCACAAGTATCCGGGGATTTAAGTTCAGCATACGAGTTTGGTGATTCCCAGACCTTGATCTTTGATATTACCGCTTCGATGCTATGTGATTTACAATATTCATTGAGATCTATTCTTATCACAAGTGCGAGCAGCTCGCTCGTGGGATCGCCCGGTGTTGTAATAACGTGCTGGAATTTTTCTATGCAGGGAACCATAGGATCCTCCCGGTTCAGGATAATCTGGTGATCGTATTTTCCGATGATCTCTTTGATAACATTATAATCGATCAAAATATTGGTTGTTGCGTCGGGTTCCCCTTCTACCCACACTTCAACTTTCCAGCGGTGGCCATGAAGGTTGGCACATTTGCCTTTGTAATGGAGCAGGCGGTGGCTCGCATCGATCTGCACCTCTTTATAAATGCCGACTTTCATTGTATGTTATAGGCCATGCAAGGATATAATATTATTACGAGTAAGGGATAATAGTATAAGACAGGCAGGTGGGGTGCCACAATTTATAAATCGGTTACCTGCGTTTGTATATATCTCAGTGTGGGTTATCGATAACCACAAAGACAACAAAAATGAGGCTATTTAATGGGACAGGGTAAATTTGCAGCCAGAAAATTGGTTCGGGACTCAAATAAGTTCCGGTGGGCAGACAAAAATTATGCCCGCAGGGAACTTAATCTCGATGTGAAGTCAGATCCCCTAGAGGGAGCTCCACAAGCGAGAGGTATCGTGCTGGAGAAGGTCGGTGTTGAGGCAAAACAGCCGAATTCCGCGATCCGTAAGTGCGTGCGTGTGCAGCTGATTAAAAACGGGCGCCAGGTTACTGCGTTTGCGGTTGGCGACGGTGCTATTAACTTCATTGATGAACACGACGAAGTTGAGATTGAAGGTATTGGCGGACGTCTCGGGCGTTCAATGGGAGATATCCCCGGGGTCCGGTACGTTGTTACCAAAGTGAACAATGTCTGCCTTCATGAAATGGTCATTGGACGGAAGGAGAAACCGCGCAGGTGATCGATATGACAGAAACAGAAGGAAAGAAATTATTGTTCAACAAGTGGGACGTTAGCGAAGTCAAGGTAACCGATCCCGGCCTTGTGCGCTATGTGAATCTTACTGCCCTGATCATCCCCCATTCCTGTGGTAAATTCTCAAAGCAGGAGTTCAATAAGAGCAACATGATGATTGTCGAGCGGTTGATCAACCGCCTGATGCAGACCGAGAATAATACCGGAAAGAAGCAGCTGGCGATCCGGATCGTGCGGGATGCATTTGAAATTATCAACAAGAAAACAAAACGCAATCCTCTCGAAGTGCTTGTCGAGGCAATTGCAAATTCCGGTCCCAGGGAAGAGACGGTTCGTCTAAAATATGGTGGTATCAACGTCCCGAAATCTGTCGATACCGCCCCATTGCGCAGGGTTGACTCAGCAATCGGTTTCATCGCTGAAGCGGTTCTGAAGTCCTCACACTCAAGCAAGAAGACGGCGAGTGCGATTCTGGCAGATGAACTGATTGCCGCCTCAAAGGGCGATATGAAATGTTACTCGGTTGGTAAAAAGGAAGAACGCGAGCGCATTGCGAAATCCGCCCGTTAATATCTTTTTTTGAGGTTATTTTCATGGTCCGCGGCAAAAAATCAGTTGAGCGCGTAACTGAGCTCATGAAGGAACCGAAACATATTCGGAACATCGGTATCGTTGCACACATCGACCACGGTAAGACGACCCTGTCGGACAACCTTCTGGCAGGTGCTGGCATCATCTCTGAAGAGCTCGCAGGCAAGCAGCTCTTTATGGACTCTGACGCAGAGGAGCAGGCACGGGGTATCACGATTGATGCCTCGAACGTCTCGATGGTGCACGAATATGAAGGTCAGGATTATCTGATCAACATGATCGATACCCCGGGTCACGTTGACTTCGGTGGTGACGTAACGCGTGCGATGCGTGCAGTCGATGGTGCAGTCGTTCTCGTAGATGCGGTCGAAGGCACCATGCCCCAGACCGAGACCGTGCTCCGCCAGGCTTTAAAGGAACAGGTGCGTCCCGTTCTCTTCATCAACAAGGTCGACCGTCTCATCAACGAGCTGAAAGTTGACGAGATGGAGATGCAGATCCGGCTCGGCAAAGTGATCGATAAGGTCAACAAGCTGATCAAGGGGATGAACGAGGAAGCCTACAACAACGGCTGGAAACTGGATGCAGGACAGGGCACTGTTGCCTTCGGTTCAGCGCTTTACAACTGGGCAGTCTCCGTTCCGTTCATGAAGAAGAGCGGCGTGTCCTTCAAAGATGTGTACAACAAGTGCCGTGAAGGGGATATGAAATACCTGGCAAAAAACAGCCCGCTCTCTGAAGTCCTTCTGGACATGGTGGTGCGCACACTCCCGAACCCATTAGAAGCCCAGCCCCGCCGTGTCAACGTTATCTGGCACGGTGACAAGACATCTCCTGAAGGCAAGGCCATGCTTACTTGTGACGCAAAAGGGCCTGTCGCGATGATGGTTACTGACATCTCCTTTGATCCCCATGCAGGAGAAGTTGCAACCGGGCGCCTGTTCTCCGGCAGCCTCAAGCGTGGCGACGGGCTCTATGTCATGGGCTCGGCAAAGAAGGAAAACCGGCTCCAGCAAGTCGGTATCTTTATGGGCCCCAAGCGTGTGGAAGTCGAAGAGATCGTTGCGGGGAACATCGCCGCAGTCACCGGTCTTAAGGACGCGATGGTCGGCTCCACGGTCACCTCCCTTATGGAGATGACCCCGTTTGAGTCGCTGAAGCACTACTCTGAACCGGTCATGACGGTTGCCGTAGAGGCAAAGAACATGAAGGATCTGCCAAAACTCGTTGAAGTACTGCGGCAGGTTGCAAAGGAAGACCCGACACTGGTCATCACAATCAATGAAGAGACCGGTGAACACCTGATTTCGGGTATGGGCGAACTGCACCTTGAGATCATCACCGGCCGTATCAAGCGCGACAAGGGTGTCGAGATCGTCACCTCGGAACCGATCGTTGTCTACCGTGAGACCGTAGTCCAGAAGGTTGAGAGTGTGGAAGGCAAGTCCCCGAACCGCCACAACCGGTTCTACTTCGATCTCCAGCCACTTCCCGATGCGATTGTCGACCTGATCAAGAAAGGCGAAATCTCCATGAACCAGCAGATGCTCGAGCGCCGTGACATTCTCATCAAGGCGGGCATGGAAAAGGATGAGGCCAAGAGCATCAAGGACATCAAGGGCACCAACATGTTCATCGATAAGACCAAAGGTGTCCAGTACCTCAACGAGACCATGGAACTGATCATCGAAGGTATCCACGAGGCACTCGCCGGTGGTCCCCTTGCAGATGAGCCGGTTCAGAATCTCAAGATAACACTCGTCGATGTCAAGCTGCACGAGGATGCGATTCACCGGGGTCCCGCGCAGGTTATCCCTGCTGTCCGTGGTGCGATCAAGGGTGGTATGCTGGTTGCCGGAGATTCCCTCTTAGAGCCGGTCCAGAAGATTCAGATCACGGTCCCGATGGACCAGATGGGGGCTGCAACCTCCCAGATCCAGGGACGGCGCGGACAGGTCTTTGACATGCAGAGCGAGGGTGACACGATTACCGTCGTTGGCAAGGCACCGGTTGCCGAGCTCTTCGGGTTTTCAGGAGATATCCGCTCCGCGACCGAAGGCCGTGCCATGTGGAACACGGAGTTTTCCGGATTCGAACTCGTCCCCAACAGCATGCTCAAGGAAGTAGTGGTTGCGATCCGCAAACGCAAGGGACTCAAAGAAGTGCTCCCGACCCCCGCGGATTACCTTTCAGCATAAATTTTCCCCTAAAGTCCCCCTTTTTATACATTTTTCTACCCGTGCTTTTTTTTAGTTTCTCACCGAAATGATAAAAATCACCCCCGCCCAATTTTATCATAATGACCGATGAGAAAAAATGTAAAATTGTTATTTTTGGAGCATTTGGTGCGGGAAAGACCACCCTGATCAAGACTCTTGACCCGGAATCCACACATGTGGAAGCTGATTGTACCGGGGGGACTACGACAGTAGCGCTCGATTACGGTCGCCTGCAGGTAAATGGACATAGTGTATATCTTTTTGGCACTCCCGGGCAGGAGCGGTTCGAGTTCGCTCGTGAGATTATCTCAAAGGGGATGGACGGGGCGATCCTGATTGTCGATGCAACCAGCATGTTGGATGACTTTACAAAACATCTCTATGATTCGCTCTCCTCTGCCAGGGTTCCCCTGGTGGTATTCCTGAATAAGTGCGAGAACATCGGGGCCAACCCGGAATTGTTAAAAAAGCAGTTCGGGACCTCTCCTGTGTGGATGGTTTCAGCACTGGACAAGAAACAGTCCATCAATGCGCTCGGTAATTTTGTGAAAACTCTCCCGTCGCATCCAAACGTGCACAATCACACGTAATTTTTTGCCTTTTGTTGCGTTTTTGGAATGTCCGGAGACCAATCTGATAGTCCGAAACCGGAAAAAAAATTCTTTCTTATTGTTCCCGGTGGAGATTTCCTTTTACAAGATAGTAGATACCGAGCAGCATGAGAAGTGCACAGATTCCCGCAATGATGTACGCTCCCGGCTCAATACTGCAGATTTGTTGCCCGTTGGTTACGGCAGCGAGGCGTGCACAATCAGAAGGGATGCCGATCAGCAGGTACCAGATTATGTAGCAGTTAACAACGATTTCACCAATAACCGCGATGGTCTGGATGAGTTTTAATTGAAAATGGATTTTTTTATTTTCCTGTGATTGCGAAGGGCTTATATACTTCACTATAAATTCATCCTAAAAAAGGGTACTGAATGCATGCGGACCGAGCCGCACGTGATTTTTTTATCAGTTCAAACCATCACTGCATGGATAATCGTCACGTTCTGAACCGGGCGGTCACCGGCACCGGTTTTTGTTTTGCCGATTTTGTCGACCACATCCATGCCCTCAACCACTTTCCCAAAGACCGGGTGCTTTTGGTCTAGGAAGTTGTTGTTGACCAGATTGATGAAGAACTGGGAGCCCCCGGTGTTCGGTCCGGCATTTGCCATAGAGATTGTACCCCGGTTGTTCCGGTTAGCGTTCGTGAACTCGTCCTTGATCGTGTAGCCGGGTCCGCCCCTGCCCGTGCCGGTGGGGTCGCCACCCTGCAGCATGAAACCGTCGATGACCCGGTGGAAGATCACGCCGTCATAGTAGCCTTTTTTTATGAGCGTTTCGAAATTGCCTGCGGTTATGGGCATAGCGGGATCGAGAGCAATGGTGATGTTGCCCATGTTCGTCTCGAGCCTGACCAGTTTCTGTTCTTGTGCTGATGGTGTCATGGTAACGGTCCCGGCCGGTGTTCCGGTGGTTGTCTGCGGAGAAGATTGGGTTCACCCTGCAGTTATCAGGAGGGCTGCAATAAGGAGACCCGTGAGGAATACTAATCGCAGTGGTGACATTGTTATTAAGGTAGGACTGGAAAGAAAATAAAAGATTGCGGATAGGATTAGTATCCTGCTTTACTCTTGCTTGCCTGATCCCTTTTCATCATCGCCGCGTTTCGTACCGAACCAGAAGATCGCGCCGACAGCAATGATCATGGAGATAAGACTGGTGATGAGGATTAAGTATCCTTCCCCGTTCATATAATCCGTGTAATCCCGACTTTGATCATCTCTTCGGATGCCGTGGAGAAGTTCATACGGATGGTGTTGATTTCGATCAGGTTACAATCTGCGGGTAATTGGTCATTGAATATGCCGCCAGGGTGTTAATCCTTCCGCCCCTCTTTTTTGATCCGGGTGACCGCGAGCTCGCAGTAACAGGGATCGATCTCGATTCCGATACCCTTCCGGTTACACTGCGAAACCGCCACGAGTGTCGAACCGCTACCCGTGAAGGGATCAAGTACAGTATCTCCGACAAACGAGAAAAGTTTCATACACCGTAGGGGCAGTTCGAGCGGGAATGGCGCCGGGTGACCGATTTTCTTCTTACTCTCACCATTAAACGTCCACAACCCGTTCGTCCATTGCATGAACTCCTTTTTGGAAATGTCGGACTCTCGAGACCCACTCGTTTTTTTCCACGAGTTTTTGTAAAGCACAACGATAAGTTCCACAGGCGCTATCACATACGGTGCCGAAGCGCTCGCCCAGGATCCCCAGGCGGTCCGGCGCGAGATATTCCCCTCGTTCCATACAATCGTTGAGTGATACGCAAAGCCGATTTTTTTTGCGATTGTGGTGAGATCCGCACCGATGCTCTGCTGACCCCCCTTGTTCTTATCAAGCGGGATGTTGAGGCAGAACCGCCCGTCGTCTTTGAGCCAGCTGTAGCAGCGCTTCATCCATCGCCTGGAAAATGTAAGGTACTGGTCGTATGTCAACTGGTCATCGTGTGAGCGGTACTTGATATCCACATTGTAGGGAGGCGATGTGACCACCAGGTCAATACTTTCCGGTGCGATCTTTTTTGTGGTGAAGATATCCTCGTTGATGATGAGGATCTGCCCGTTGTCAAAAAAGAATCCTTTCTTCACGCCGCACCCTTTTGTACATCTTCGTTATCCTGCGCTAAAGAATTACTCTTGGGAACAGGGTAAATCCCCTAGTCCTGCTCCCTTTTAATATTCAGGATCGCTTCAGGATGATCCGGATATTCGTATTGTGTCCATGTGCACGGAATCTTTCGAAACGGATTGATGTAAAACGCTTCATACTGGGAAACGCACTTCTTCAGAATCGTGATAAGGTGTTACTATTCATAAACCGCGGTTTAAAGCAGCTTAACCAACAATTCAGTACAACGGTGGAGATACACCGGACGAGCCTGCAGATACAAATGAAAACGGCCGACATGATGGCAATGAAGTGATAATTCCCGAGTTTTTTTTGATACCTGAAAATAATCTCCTCTCGTTATTAGTAATTCTTATCACTAAAGGCAGTTGACATTCTCTTTACTATGACCCGGAAAGAAACCTACAAAAGTGTACCTGGTATCCTTCGTCCGTTCAGGGAATACCTGCAAACCCTGGGACTAAAAAGTGGTGACCAGATTGTGTACTACGGGTGTGTAGGCACCTGCACACCGTTTGTTGAACTCCTTGCGATTGCTATACGGGGACTTCGTTATGAGCAGGTATTCGTCCCTCTCCTTGATGACACAAAAGCAAAAAAAATTGTCAATATCGATGATGTCGGTATGCAGGTGAGTGGTGGTCCTGCCCGGCTCAATCCAAAGGTGCTCGTGATCATGGGCGGACTTGCCATGCCGAACATGCCCGTCCCCAGGGAAGATGTGAAGGCCTTGATAGAACGGTATGCCGGGGTAAAGGTGATCGGGGTCTGTTTCATGAGCATGTTCGAAAAGGCAGGATGGCTTGATGCTGTATCGTTTGATATGATGATCGATGCGACAATCGATCCGGTGACGGTGACGTGGAAGGACTAAAAGGAATCAATAACCCGATTTTTTGATTTCCCAGCACGGGAATACCAATCGTATTTTGCAGTACCTCCGCTGCCCGGGTTTTTTTGCGCTGAAATCCTGCGTAAAACCGGTATCTGATCCAGGCCGTGCAGCGTTTTTTTAATGTCAGGCAAATAAACCGTTTTGCGTGCTCTGTTTCCGTAGAAATTCCCCAATTATCTGCTATTACTTCCAAAATTTTCACAGCGACCAATCTGCTTGATATTTTAAAAATCTTTTTTTTATTATTTTTTATTACAATGATCTGCCCTCATGAGTAAAACACTGTTAGAGCGGTGGNNTCGATCGCACTGTAACTCCGGACGGCAGCCAGTGCCGCAGCCGCACGCTCCCTTGTTGCCAACTGCTCGTGATTATCCTTCATGCGCTCGATCAATACACGTACCGCCCGTCCACTTCTCAACTTAAAGAGAGCATCAGTTGCATGCCGCCGGATCAGCGCATCAGCATCACAGCAACAGTCCATGAGGGGACGGACTGCCCTTGGGTCGTCACTCTCACCTAAGGCGATCACTGCTAAGATCCTTTCATTTTGACTCCTGTCACTCATTGTTCCATTAATGAGACGGTATATCCCGCCTGTTTTTGGCAGGGAACTAAACCATTCATCGCCCGTTCTTTCCGCAATCATACCCATAATTCACCATAAAACCCTAGTCAGAAATTAATTCCGTTTCCGCCGGAATGCCGACAGAAAAACTCATGCTATTAAGATACGAAAAACAGCGGCCGCTTACCATGAGCGACATGTACCTGGCCGGACCAGATTGCTCTGTGGAGAGGTGATTGGTACATCACGGGATAATTGGCACTCGAATTATAAATAATTAATCATGATAAATTAAAAAAGCCGGGCTTGGGTGAACCCCCCTTTCCTCTCCACACACTCTTCCAGCTAAAAAGCATATCATCACAGACAACGCTATTTTAATCAGCAAATGTGGTAAAAATGAGCAGTCCTTACCTGAAAAGCGGTGAATTTATTATCCTGACAACGGACAGGGTGTGTATCAACTCCGTGCAGTACGAGGTTCTGCTCACCACCCGCCACCTCATCCTTGTTGACATCAGGTATGCCCATTTCCAGCCACAGACGATCCCGCTTTCAACCATATTATCCGTAAAAGGAGGAAAGATCGCCACGGGTGAGCTGGTCATAACCCTCTCATTTTCTGATACCAGCAGCACGGGAGATTCAGAGCCGATGGTGCTTATCTTTTCCCAGCAGCCTGGAGAACAAAGAAAGAGGGAACGTGATGAATGGTTGAAAAAACTCATGGGACTTATCGTATCAGTACGCCAGGAAACCATCAACACCGGTTTACCCCCCGCGGATGAGGAGCGTGGAATACGACCCTCGATACGACGCTCGGTTGCCCCCGAGAAGCTTCCCCCATACACAACAGCTGTTGATACACTTCCTGTACCGGTCGAATTAACCATAATACCTGATGAGCCTGAATCTTTGGCTGTTCCGGAAGAAGAACAAGAATTACCAGGCATGGCTTTTTTGGAAGAGGATACAAAATCTGAAGTCACTCCTGGAACACCTGAATGCGAGGAAACACCCCTTGCGTCTGGAGGGGAGGCAGGATCAACGGATACGATTCCACCTCCTGAAGTAAGGGAAATCGCTGATTCCACACCCGTGCCAAAAGACGAAGCAGAATTACAGGATATGGAACCTATCGGGATTCCGGCTGCCAGAGAGATTCCAGGTGCTGCAGAAGCGGACTCCCCGGCACAGAAACCCTTTACGCTTTCTCTACGGGAAGCGTTGAAATCTCTGATTTCTCCCAAAGAAAAGAGAGAGTTACCGGCTACGGGTACATCTTCTCTACCTGGTATTGAGGAGACAGAAGCTGCTCAAATGGAAAAACCTGGATCTCCGGACATGCCAACTCCTCCTGAACCGGTGGTTGTGGAGTCCCCAACGGTTTCCAGGGAAGATTCAGAATTATCAGGGGCGATAACTCCTGAAGCAGGGAATATCGCCGAGTCAGGTCAACAACCTGTGGCAGAAGCGACACCACAAATCCCAAAATCTCCTCTGCCGTCCGATGGCACGGGTTCACAACGGCAAACATTGATTGCAGTCACGGCGATCATTCTTGTTATCCTTGCGATTGTGGGGGGAGCGGTTTTTTATCCACTGTACTTTGCAACACCCCCCGCTAAGGAACCCGTTCCCATTCCAACTCCCACTCTACAGCAGACACCTGTACAACAGACACC
>PLLR01000087.1 GCA_003141335.1 Methanoregula sp.
GTATTTGTTCCCCGCGTAATAATCTGCAGATTCGTCACCATTCTCTCTAAAAGAGAATATCTCCCCTCATCAGATAAATATCGTCTTCTCATGCCCCTTGACGATCGTGTGAGTTTCGCTCTCTCATGAGATCGCCAGATCCCAGCCCCGTCCATCAATCGCAGCCCGGCGGACCCCCTGGCGATGATTGCAGGCACGGACACCCCGCCCGGGAAAAGACAATGCGTAGCCAAAAAAAAGACCGATACAAAGGTTCTACCGGGAATCAGATTTACCACATCTTTATCCGGGGTCACGAAGCACTTGACGATATGACTCCCGCTAAAGCGTGCGGGATAGTTGGTAAGGGGGGTAACAAGTGGATGAGGCTGATACAAAAATGCAGGCAAAGCACAGGTAAAATAGAAAATAATAACAATTTTTTTTTATTTTTGGAATATACGCCCATTTTACTAAATCTCTTCGATTGCATCTATGGTGGTGATCTTAAGGATTTTGCATTATCCCCGTAAACAAACCTTTATAGCTAAGCAATAAAAGCAGATCTCATAGGGATGGAGCCCCGTGCGGGGAAGCAGAAACATGCGAGGAGGTTTAATAACGCGATAACCTGAAAACAATCAGACCCGGGGTCTTAAGATACCAGACGGTCATCTCATACATGCTGTTCTGTTATCGTCAGATGGAGAGTTTGTGGCATTGAGCGAATAACATTCCAAAACAAAATCAACACATGGAGGTAAGTATGACGTACGTAAACAAGATAGAGGTCGTAACGGTTATCGAGGGCATTATAATAATGATATTCGGTGCTGCCCTCTTTTTTGCATTACCTATGCTTATAACCGGGTTACTTGGGGCTGTTTTCCTCATAACGGGCGTGGTTGTTATTATTAAAGGGTTTTTTAAAAAGTTTAGAAATCCTTAAACTAACGATAATTCTTTTTTGTAATGGTCAGGGCAAACCAGACAGTAACGGATGAAATCCCGATAAATAAGGAGCAGGCACAAAACACCCCGGCCGGGACACGACTGCACCGCCACTCACGAGACCCGGCCAGCCCCCGGGCTTCAGCAGGAGCGGGTGGACCCTTTATGGCAGCATTGTCATCGTGGAATAAAAGAGATAAAACCCCACAACACAATATAACGATCAATACAATAAAGGGAAAGACGATGAAACAAGTCACCAAGGATAATCGTGAATGGTTTCAAGAGTGGGCGAACGAATACGACAATACTCTTGGAAAAGTAAAGAGACACCATAAACTGCTTGACTTAGTTGTTAAGTTATCGGGAATAAAAAGAAATGACCAAATTCTTGATATTGGTTGTGGAACAGGATTGTTGTCACTGAAATTCCTTAATAAAACAGATTGCACAATCACGGCAATTGACAGCTCAGCTCAGATGCTCAAGATATTCCAAGAAAAGATTGAAAAGTGCAATCTAACTGAGAAAATTCATTGCGCACAAAAATCGGCGGAGGATATGGATTTCAAATCTAATCAGTTTGATATAATAGCAGCGACGGTTGCACTGCATCATGTGAAATTTAAAGAACCAGTTATTAAAAATGTTTATGACTCTTTGAAAGCTGGTGGAAGATTCATTATTGGCGAAATCGATATGGATACAACGGGAAAATTGGATGACCCCAAGCGATTATTGAGAATTTTGAATTACCTTACAAAGGAATATGCACTCGCAATGAAAGAGGGAGGCATACCAGCATTTGAAAGGATGTACGACAATGGAAAGAAGCATATCCTCAACGATGGTGAATACTGCATTGGATTTAGTCAATGGGCAAAACTGTGCAAGAATGCTGGATTTAAGAACATGGAAGTCAGCCCAGTGAAAGAGTTTGAATGGTTCAAAGTTCTAGTAGCAACAAAATAGAAGGCAGTTGGATTAGAAAGCAATTAGGACTTTTTGTCTCTCTAATTTGCAGCATCAACTGGAACTGACTTCTCATTTTATCATGAACATTCTGAACAGATGTTGAACATGCGGACGGGAGGGGCTAGTGTCGGGAAATTTCCCGGCCGGTCCCTGCCGGAAAAATATGGGAGCGATGTACCCCTCATCAAAATTATCCGGGACTTACCCCGACACTATATCAAAAAAAAACGGATCCCCTTGTTATTTTTGGATTGACAAAAGATCTTCAACCGCATCTTCCATGTATTTGTGAGAATCATAAACGCCCTGGTTGTAAAATTCCGGTGCTATTTTTTCCAGTATGAACTCCAAAATCAGGCCCGCAGCCAAATCGCCAATTTCTTCTTTTCTCTCTTTTGAAAAATAATTCTTTATCTCAGAGACCATCTCGTCCCTTCTCTCTTTCGTTACTTTGATAGAATTTTCATTTTTCATACAATCCTGCCCCCCTTCGCTCCCGCGTGAGTTGAGATCACGTCCCGCTATCCTGCACCGGCCAGCCGGGGCGTTTATGGGATCTTACTGGTGCCAAAAGCAAAATACAATTCAGGAAATGATGAAAGATCCTTATAACTCCAATCAGGCTTTAACACCATACCTAAATCCGAATGCGATGAATTGGATACCATGCTTCTGCATTCACACGGCTGGGACCCGGGGAGTCACCATGCCAAAGCAGACTGGTTCCCGGAAACGACAAGGATCCGAAAATTAAATATTTCCTTTGTTTCGTTGTTGATTGGGAGATGCTAAAAGACATGATCACCATCTATTTTGACGGATTATGCAGACCCAGGAACCCCGGCGGCGTGGCAACGTACGGATACCTGATTTACAAAGATGGGAAAAAAGTGAAAAGTGGATGTGGGGTGATTGGCTCTGGAGCCGGGATGACGAACAATGTTGCGGAATATTCCGCATTGAAACGTGCGGCGGAATGGGTAAGCCAGAATGGTGTTGATGACGAGATCGTAATCAAAGGTGATTCTCGACTTGTCATATTTCAGATGAAAGGTATCTGGCAGATAAAATCAGAAACCTCAAAAAAGTTTGTCCCGGAAATCCGAAGATTGCTGGAAGGCAGGAAAACGAGATTTATCTGGATACCAAGAGAACAGAATGCGGAGGCCGACCTGCTCTCGAACGTTGCATATAGTCAGCCAGGCAAGGAACCAACAGACACCGCCGGATAGAGCGGGTACAGCATCAAATCCGGGAGCTACGGGATTGGATTGTATCTCCCTCAATCAGGATCACCCTCCGCAGGCAATGCCCCCTCAGTGATCCATCGTGATCGATCGCGATGACAGGATCTCGTAGATCTTCAGTTTTGTCGGGGCCGCATGCCATGGTGCGGTTTTTGCAAAAAATGCCTGCATATGGGGCTGTGCGAGATGGCTATCAAGATGGCGCTGGCTTTCCCACTCTTCAAGAAAATGCATGACCTCAGGAGAGGACACATCAGCCACCAGTTCGTACCGGGTGCAGCCGGCCTCGCTGCAGACCATGGGTATGATCTTCTGTAATTCCCTGATAAACTCCCGCTGCCGTTCCGTCACAAGGGTAATCCGTGCATCAACAAGTATCATGATCTCCAACTCCTCCCTGAAATCCGGGATATCGTTACAATTTCCGCCTTTTTCCATTTTCGCTGGACACTGTCTGATCACGTTTCCCCCTCATTTAATCCTTGCTTCCGGTACCGTTCCCATAAAAACAGAGGGGTGGAAAAAATCCCGGATGGGAGCCGTCAGAAAAAAACGATCCGGCAGGGATCTAAAGCAGCCTTGGTTTTCCCGGCCGCCCGGCCAAAAGCCCATCCGGCTCACAATCGCCCCTCCAAAAGGTGCTATTAGCGGTCTTTTCCAGTTGCGATTCAGCCCCGGATAGCTAAAGGAGCAATAGAATGAAGTATTCCGAAAACATTAGTGCTGGTTTTTCACGAATTAGTGCTATTTTAGGGGTCGGGAACCACTCGTGAGGAACAGTCTCCGGCGGAGGAGTGGTTTGAGAAAAATGTATGTCTCCCTTGGTGTATTGGGGAAAATTCCCGCCCCCAAAACAGGGGTTCTTTTCCCTTTGACCGTGCTACCCCCCCAACCTCCCTTAGTTTTGCCTCCCATTAGCGTCTGTTAGCGTACATTTTTCTGCCCTTAAAATGCGAATTTCGGCTTAAAAACGGAGGATTACGCCCGGTTTAAAAACGTGTGCCGGAATTCGCTGTTTTTTGCACATGTACCGGAAATGGATCGCCCGGATGGGCAAACCGGGGCCGTAGCGGAGCCGGATTGGGGGATGGGAGATATGGTATCCAGGAGTGGGTGTCACCGAAGGTGCATAGCGAGCCCCCTCCAGCGATCTTCCTAAGCCCGGGCGCCCCCACCGGCCACGGCTGCACCACTACGCGGGAACCGGCCACGCCGGCCCGGGAAATTATCTGCCCGGTTCGTGCCGGAAAAAATTGAAGATTACCATTCCCTGATGAGTTATCTGCCGTTTCACCGGGCATTGATGGTGAAGGTATCCCCAATCTCCCATGACTGAGTCGCCGGGTTGTACACTTTCTGGACCCCGTCGAATGTCCCGCTGTCTTCATGAACCGTAATGACAAGGTAGCCAAATTTCTGATCGTTCTGGGCAACGGGCTTGAGCGGGTATTGTATCGTAAGTGCCGGATCGGCAAGCGCAGGATCGAACGCCGGCATAGCTGCCCCGCCATTCCCGCCGAGCACCTGCTGGATTCCCTGCGATTCGCCCCGGGCGTACAGGTGAGCATGCCCGCAGAAATAGGCAGGAATGTGGTTGTTCACCAGGCTTTTCCAGAACATATCGCGCTGTGCAGGATGCATTGCGATATCCCAGAGCCTTTCTTCCATATCGTCGTCCACAAGGTATGCAGGGGAATGCCCGAAAACAAACATGAATGGCCGGGTGTCCTGCGTGAGCTGTCCATCGAGCCAGCTCTGGTTCACCGTCTCCTTGATGCCATCATGTGCGATATACTCGTCAAGGGCAATGAACTTCGCACCCTTATACGTGAATGAATAGGTAAGTTTCTCTTCTCCCGGCGGTCCGTTTACCGGCATATCGGAAGCAACAGTGGTAAGATAGGTGTCGAGAAGGGGAGCGGCTGCATGGGAAGGACCATCCTCGTGATTTCCACGGAGGACATACAGCGGGATCCCGGTGCCCGTTGTATAATTATGGATGGGAGATACTGCCGTCATCCAGTTCTTAAACTGGCCCGGGTAATTGCTCGCCATCGGGGATTCATTTGTTAACATCCACCCGTTGACCAGATCACCGGTATACATGACCAGGTCCGGCTTTTCTGCAGCAACTGCCATCGCAATCCGGCTGAGAGCCGGGCTTATGCCGGTTGTCGTATTCTTAGCGGGGTCCGGGGAATCCCCGAATACCACGAATTTCCAGGTTGTGGACCCGGTGGATATCGTGGATCCTGCAATGTTCTTCACTGTCGGAATATCCCCGATATCGAGATACAGGCTCCCCTCCCGGGTGTACCGGGGCCAGGTAACATTCATCCCACCGTTTGGATCGCCCGTCTTTGCGAACCGGGTCCAGAGATCCACGAGGTTATCAGCGACCAACGGATCCGGTTTTATTCCCGGGACCTTGAATAATAAGAGGGTCTCGCTGCCATGGAATGCCCCCATGTTCAGCCCGGGAAGGACATAGGAGTACCGGTACAGGTACGTGCTCCGGTTCAGGTCTGCCATCGAACCCGCTGCAAACTTCACCGAGTCAGAAAAGTCGTAGTCCGTCATGATCTGCGCCAGGCGGAGCTGGACCTCGGCAGTCGAATTGGCAGGATATCTGGTGAGGACCGCATCGGCATCCTTCCCAAACCGGTTATGGATGAATATTACGTACTCCGGAACGGTCATGTTGGCGTTCGCAGAAAGCGTTGTCCCGTCATTGGCGTTGTTCCCGATCATGAGGGGGACCGGGTTCTCCCGGTGGAGAAGGAACAGGTTGTCCAGGGAGTCAGGGAGTATCCATCCGTCAACCGTTGGCTCGAACCTGATGGTGTGGGTATTCCAGAATGAGGATGCCGGCCAGGGTGTTGCATTAATCAGGGCTTCGGGACTCAAGCGTCGCATCTGCGTAATTGCATCCGGGCCGGAGTATCCAAGGCTTTGTGCGTACTCTACCCCGAACTGTTCAGCATCTGCTTTTGAATGGGTGGCATTAATAATCGCCCCGTGCGCCCAGAAGGGGCCGCTCTCGACAATTGCCTGCTGGTAGAGACCCCTGCTCCCGGGGCTGGCAAGGTGGATGAGGACACTCTCTGCTCCTGCCGATTGCCCGAATATGGTCACCCGGGACGGATCGCCGCCGAATGCCCCGATGTTCCGCTGGACCCAACTCAGGGCTGCCTGCTGGTCGAGAAGTCCGTAATTGCCCGAGCTGTTATGCGAAGACTCGTTTGAGAGCTGGGGATGGGCAAGGAACCCGAGAGCGCCGATCCGGTAGTTAGGTGTGACGACGATGACCCCTTTCTGTGCAAGGGTGGTTCCGTTATACAGCGGCATGGAGCCGGCCACATCGTTAAATCCCCCGCCATAGAAAAAGACCATGACCGGCAGTTTTTCGTCAGCACTCCTTGCCGGGGTCCAGACATTGAGGTACAGGCAGTCCTCGCTCATATTCAATGGAGGTGATCCTGACGAGGGAGCCTTATCCGCAGTGACCGGCTGGGGACAGGTTGCTGAATATTGTTTCGTTTCCTTAACGCCATCCCAGGGCTGTAGTGGTACGGGAGGTCTCCACCGCAGGTCGCCGGTCGGGGGAGCCGCGAACGGGATGCCGTGGTAGACCCGGAGCCCGTCCTGTTGTATTCCTGAAACATACCCGGCCTCAGTCTTCACAACACCGGGTTCCGATCCCTTCTGGGTACATCCTGCCAGGAAAGAAAATCCTATGAGGACCAGGCAGATGACCAGAACATACCTTGTTACCTTACACGTTTGCATACGATTACATCCCCCAGCCTGCCGACAAAAAGTGCCAGGGTCCCGCTGAATGGCAGATCGTTAAAGAACCCGTCTCCTCTTTGTCATCTGAATTTAAACCAGAGAATTTTTTTGTGAATATTACGCAACAACATGTTTAACGCTATGTATCTGCCATTTTTAAAAAACGCCCTTCCTTTCTGGTATCCCGCAACACATTCCGCAATCGCACACTCTCCCAAAAGCGCCGGTAAGTGCACGTCCGGAGCCCGTCCATCGAGCACCCAAACGTGCCACCCTCACCGTCCCACGGCTGCACCGTCAGCGAGACCCGCCCAGTCCCCAGTACCCGGAAAAATCCGGCGCATGGTTGCACCACTCCGCTCCCAAACAACCCCGAAATGAGCCCCATCCGGGCTTTGATGCCCTCTCGAGACCGGTACCGGGGCTGATACTGCCGGAACGAACAAAAAGGACATGCCATAAAGGTTGTCCATCAGTCTTATGCTTCGAAGAAAATCATAGGATAGAAGATGGTTGATAAAAATTATGAATCATTGAAGATTGAGAATATCGTTGCATCCGGTGCGATCGCAGAGTCCATAGATCTTGTTAAGTTTTCAGAAAATGTCGAGAACTGCGAACTCAACAAGAAAAGGTTCCCCGGTGCAGTATACCGGATCGCGGATCCCAAGATTGCATGCCTGATCTTTTCGTCGGGCAAGATAGTACTCACCGGCATTCGTAACCATAAGGCACTTACNNACCAATATGGTCTGTTCATACAATCTCGGTAAATACATCAATATCAACAAGTTAACCGTCACGCTCAATCTCGAAAATATCGAGTACGAACCCGAACAGTTTCCCGGGCTGGTATACCGGATCAAAGATCCCAAGATCGTTGTTCTTATCTTCTCTTCAGGAAAGATCATTCTCACGGGTGGCAGGAACCTTGAAGACGTCAGGAAGGGGCTTGAAATTCTCGAACAGAAGCTCGAAAGCGTCCTGTAAACGAGAAAATATTTTTTTGCATTGTTGATGCGGTAAAGATTGCGTGGTAGTTTGCCGGTCGTGAGTGCCAGGTTGCACCAGGATCCACTATCTCATGTGCACACATTCGTTTGTTTCTCTGGAGACTGCGTGTAGTCTCACGCGATGCACCACGCCACCAGAAAAGTCATGAAGTCACTATAACCA
>PLLR01000062.1 GCA_003141335.1 Methanoregula sp.
ACCGGTGTCGCGGCAGCCGCGATTTATATCGCATCGATTCTTGGCGGTGAACGGCGCACCCAGCACGAAGTGGCTGAAGTGGCTGGTGTCACAGAAGTCACTATCAGGAACAGATATAAGGAACTGGCTGAAAAGTTAGATATCGAGATTATTCTCTGATCCCCATTTTTATTCCCATCACGCAGGAAATGCTGTATTGCATAAATGAGCCCGTTATCCTGAGTATAATGCCTCGCTGCCGGCACGTTCGGGATCTCCCAATTCCTCCGTGAGCTCCCCTCTCCGCCCAACCCCCATACCCGGTACCCCAAGCCAAACCCCATCTCAGGTATCATGGGCGTGCAGCAACGCTCAGGCGGGATGGCACACCATCTCTGCGCAGGACACCGGTTCCTCAGGGAACCACGGGCAGCCTGAAGGGTTGATGCAGGTAATATTGTTCCCGCCCTCTGCTTTAGTACATCCCCTCGTGAATGCTACAGAGACATGGACGCAGGTTTTGGTGTGGTAAAACAGTGCATCGGGTTCTGGTTCGGATCAGGATTAAAAAAATAGATCAAAAAGGAAAGTGCAGCCCTGCCGGTTGATAAGCCCTCATGTCAGTCGTCATTTTTCATCTTCCAGACGTGGAGCACCCAGAGGAAAGAAGCCAGCGTTGCAAACACGGTGGAGAGGATGAGCAATGGCACGTACCACCACTGTGCTCCCATAGTACCCTCCATAACCCCGCTTCCTGCGATGGTCGCAAGCGTGTTCGGTACCAAAAATGCTGTACCGAGGACAGTCAGGTAGGCAGTCACCAGTGCAAAGCGGTTATTCATGTTCTGGAGCTGGTTGTTATAGATACTCTGCATTACTTCAAGTCCTGATGAAAGCACGTTGGACATCTGTTCCGAGAGTTCGATATGACGATCGATATTGTCCGATAATATACCGATCCTCCCAAGAAGTTTCTCGTTGTTGGTGATCAGGTCTGCATCCCCGTACCGCAGCGAATCGACCACGTCTTTTGTTGCCCAGAGCACGTTTAAGTAATCGATCAGCACGTGCTTCATGCGATAGATGTCGTGGGCGATCTTTCTCTTGGCTAAGTTCTCTTCGATGAGTGATTTGCTGATCGCGTCGCCATGCATCTCGATCTCGCGGAGGTACTCAAAGTTGCGATCATTGTTCTCATCGATAATCCGTTCAAGAACCATAGTGATTTTGTCCACCAGCGGCTCTTCTGCGATCTTTTTGAAAAACGGCGGGGCGTACCGCGAAAATCTCAGGAGCCGGTTGATCTCTTCACAGTGGAGAGTGAGGATGAAATTGTCACGGATGAAAACAAAGAGCGGGTGCACCGACATCTTCTCGGCCCGGACGGTCGCCGAAGGGAGCATGATGCCAAGTTCGGTGTCATAATCTTCGTACGCCGAGTAAAAACCGGTGGTCAGTTTCGGGACCGGGATCCTGGAAAAACCGGCTGCCTGGGCGATCTGCTCAATCTGCTCGATCTCTTTGTCATCTTCTTTGGTGCTGTAGTCTATCCAGGCGATACTCGCGTCGCTGATGGCAGTAAGATATTCTCCAAGAGGGCGGTCTACCAGCCGGTCGATCCTGCCATCCTTAAAGAGGATGATGCAGAAACTCAAAGGAATTGGCCCGGTGACCTGCGATGGCTGGGGGGTATTCTGCATTTTCATGGTGGTTCCTCATGAACCCGGCGGGTATTTTTGCCGTGTGTCGTACGGGGTATTGATACCGGAAGTGTATATAGATGGCTGTTTTGAGGGGGGACAATATCTTAGCAGCCCGGGCAGAGATTGTCGGAACGCTTATTATCCGGTATGCACCTGTCCGGTTATGCACAATCGCTGGCTCATCCTCGCTGCAGTAATCATCATTGCGTTTTTACTTTTTGGGGGGTGTACATCAACGGCCCCACCGCCAGCTGCTCCCTCCTCCCCGGTAACTTCCGCACCGGTACAACCCGCATACCCCCAGACGCAGTCCTCTGCTTCTTCCGGGACGTTTACCCTCAAAGTAGACTCCCTCGCCCCGGGATCAGTTCTCCCTGATGCCTATACCTGCAAAGGCGCAAGCGAATCGCCCGAAGTCTCATGGGATGGCATCCCTCCCGGAACAAAAAGTCTCGCCCTTGTCCTTGATGACCCGGACGCACCAAATGGCAGGTTCACCCACTGGCTCGTGTTCAATATCCCCCCGGACTCCCGTGGGCTCCCCCGGGCACAACCGAATGCAAAAGTGCTCGTCAACGGGGCGCAGCAGGGAGAAACCAGCGCCGGTTCAAGGGGATATTATCCGCCCTGCCCACCGATTGGGACAACGCACCGGTACGTGTTCAGGTTGTACGCGGTTGACATGGACATCACCCAGCCAACTGCAGACCGGGATTCAATCGACTGGGCACTGACCGGGCACACGATCGCAAAGACGGAGTTTACGACGACGTTCAAACGGTGACAGAACCCCTTTTTTATGCCCGGTTCCGCACCGAGATTGCAAAAGCAGCGGTGACTGCAATGGCCAGAAGGAAACTCGCAAAGAACCCCATTGTATAGCCGACTGATGTGATGATGATCCCCGTGACGAGCGGCCCGGCTGACTGCCCGATATCCATGGTGGAGGAGAGCGCTCCCATCGACGCTCCCATCTGTCCTTTTTGTGCAATATCAGCGACATATGCACTGGTTGCGACGGTAGAAAGCGACATGCCAAGGCCAAACGCGGCGCTGACGAAAAGAATGGTGGAAAATCCGGCGGTGAACGGGATTAAGGCTACAGAACTGCCAAGTATGATAAGCCCTGCTGCGATCTGGACGCGTTTGTCGAAACGGTCGGCAAGGTTCCCGAAGAACGGCTTGGTCCCGGCGATGATCAGCACCTGCACGGCAAAGATAATCCCCGTCAGGTAAGGGTCAATGCCCCGGGAAGCAAGAAAGAGGGGAAGAAACGTCTCGAACGCCCCGAACGAAAAGTAGGTTGCCATATCGACAAGGGCTGTTGCACGGAGCCCGGCATGGGAAAAGAAGGTCACAAAACTTGAGCGGAAGCGGGAGAGCGGGAGCAGGTCTGGCGGTGCTTGACGGTTCTCGTGATACATGAGTGTCATGATGAAGACGGGTACTGCGGCGAGCGCAGCAACCATGTATACCATGCGGTACGGCATAAGCCCGGGATAGAACACGAAATACGAGATGATGATCCCGCCGATAAGGGGAGCAATCGTCCGCCCGACAAGTGTCGCCGAGGAGTACTGTCCCAGCATTGCACCTTTGGTTTCCGGGAATCGTTCAGCGATAACCGCGGAGATGACAGGGCCGAGGATTGCAGTGGCGGTGCCGTGGAAGAACCGGACCGGGATAAGCCAGAGAGGATCGGCGATGAACAGGTAAAGGAGCGGGGCAGACAAAAATACCACTCCCGATGCGATGAGCAGCCTCCTTCTCCCCATATAATCCGAGAGCACCCCGACCGGAAACGAGAACAGGATCCCGGCTAGCGGGGAGACGGCAGCCACAAGGCCGATCACCGCATCATTTGCGCCAATTGCCTGCGAAAAGAGGGGCAGTACCGGGTTTTTTGAGATCGTGGTAGAAAATATCGCAAAGAAACCAAGCAGGAACAGGTAATACATCATCCTGCGATCCGGGGAGAATCGTCCTCCTGTAGGGATGGTCGGGTGCGACATGGATATGATCGACATTGGTGGTGATCAGGAATAAGGGTAATGAGAATAACGGGAAGGAACAAAAACCATAATTCTAATAGTGATTACTGCCTAAAAACTNNCCCACGACATCCTCGTCAGCAGCAACCAGCACTGTGCCTGGTACCACGGGTGTAACTGGTACCACGGCTGCAAAACAGTTTGTGAGTGCAACAGTCTCATCAGGAGCTCCGGCAGTCGGTGAGCCGGTTACTATCAGCGGGACGGTGACCGGAAGCATGCTTTCGGCCGGTGTCCAGATCTGGGTATTTGCCGGTAACTACGTAAATGTCTCGACTGTCCCGCTCAATGCCGACGGGACGTTTACCAAAACATATAACTCAACCGGATTGCCCCCGGCTACCTATTACGTCTATGTCCAGAGCCCGGGTGCTAACGGGAACTACAACATCGATCTCCAGGAATCAGGTATCTATTCGGGCCAGGTGGTCAACACCCAGACCAATGCGTTGATCTTCAACTTTACCGGGACAGGAAGTGTCCAGGATGCAGCTGCCTCACAGGCACTCTCCGATGCAATCAACAACCAGGGTGTTGATGATGCGTATACCAAACTCACCTTCCAGCTGGTAGCCCCCGGTGCCACACCACTGGCAGCGCAAACACTGGCAGCACAAACTACTGCCGCTGTGCCCGCAGCAACAACAACGGCCAAGTCCCCGCTCACGCTGGAAATTACCGGACTGGCGCTGGTGATGGGTGGATTGGGCGCTGCGATGTACGTGAGAAAATTAGGTTAAACTTTTTATGACCCTGGAGAATTCCATATTTTTTTAATTCCATCGATTAATAAAAAATCACATACCTGATAACAGATGGGACAGTACCCGTTCACCCACATGACGCCCCTGATCAGGACAACGATGGTGACATATACCTTTTTTTGTGGAGTATCACCGTTGAGCTAGTCGCAGCAGAGGGGATGAAACCCCTGTTGAGCGTCCAGATTTTTATTGGGCATTTCTCCAGGGCCAATCTTTCTTGTTTTTTTAAGGTGAGAATCAGGTTTCCCTGTTTTCTCATTCAAGTGTCCGCCGGTATGTTGCGATACCGAGAATGATCATTGCACTGGAAAAGACGAGCAATGCAATCAGATCGGTTCCAATTACATCGAGTCCCTGTCCCCGGAGGATAATACTCCTGAGTGCATGGACTGCATAGTACTCCGGATTAATTGCAATGATCCAGCGTAACCAGTCAGGCATCCCAATCACTGGATAAAATGCGCCGGATGTCATGAACAGGATGAGGTTGAGAAATGCTACTACCGAGGCGTATTCCTGCTGGGTAGAAAACCGCGATGCGAAGGATACGACAAGACTGGTAACCCCAATACACGCAATAAAGATCACGAGAAGGACTAACAGCAGGTCTTCCACACTCTGAATAATAATACCGGTAATGAGAATATCAATCAGGAAGATGGTGGTACCCGCAAAAAATGCCCTGACCGTGCCGCTGGAAATGATCCCGGCGATGATGCTCGTGCGCTGAACCGGGGTGACCAGGTAACCCTCATGAATCCCAGCCTCCCGATCCTTGATAAGAGCGATCCCGCCCCCGAACATGGTGGACGTAAAAATTGCCATGACAATGACCCCGACACCGAAGAACTGGATGTATTTGATATCGCCGTAAATTTTACTGACCAGTACAGGATTATTCGCTCCAAGCGCTGCAAGAATGCCCCGTACTGCTGATTCGACGATAGCAGGGGTAATGGAATCCGCGCTGTCAAGATAAAGACGGACTGCATGATCATTGGATACTTCGGATGGGAAAACTACAACCGCAGCTATCAATCCTTTTGCAAGATCCTGTTTGGCTGCAGTTTCATCCGTGTATACTGTGACATCTAACAGTTTTTGAGAGTCTTTTTGGGTAATATGATTGAGTGCTACCACTGCATTGCTAAAAAGGGGGGTTTCATTATAGGGTGGCACTTCCTGGACAACCCCGACCGGAATATGACTGATGGTTCCGCCCATTGCATTGCCAAAAATAACCAGGTACATTATGGGCATCAGAAGGGTCATTATGACAACAAACGGGTTACTCAAAAATTTCTTGAAATCCCGTTTAAATATCGCAATCGCCCCCCGGATCATGACGGACGCCCCCCGCGCGCAGGTTTTGGCTCCTGATTCCCGCCTTCATCCAGTTTTTTTCCGGT
>PLLR01000115.1:0-4538 GCA_003141335.1 Methanoregula sp.
GGCAAAGACAACAGCGACCCTTGCGTTTGAAGAGATCGATCCCAAACGATAGGGAGGGCTGGTCATTATCGGAGGATCCGGCTCCCAGATCCATCTCTGGAATGATGACCTGCTCTTACAGCTGGTAAAATATTTCCATGAATCACGAAAGATTGTCGCTGCTATTTGTCTTGCACCCGTAGTACTCGCCCGTGCAGGGATCCTGAAAGGGAAAAAGGCAACCTGTTACGAAAGTCCTGTCTCGGTAAGGGAAATGAAAACCGGCGGGGCGGTTCTCGTGAACAAACCGGTTGTCNNGGTAAGCAGGAGCCGGGAGTCATCCTTTTTCTGGCGGGAACACGAGGAGGGCACGGGCACGTGTCACGCGGAGTCTTACGATGCGTCAGGATGATTCCAGGCAGTTTTTTACACGGTATGTTTCCGGTGAACATGACCGGATCCTCACCAGGATGAGACACGCCCCCGCAGATCATTCCTCACGGGGCCTGGTAACGGGCATGATCAATCATCCTCTCACTACCTGCGTTACCCACTAAAAACCAGAAAAAAAGCCAAAAACAGGTAATTTTTCCTGGACCGCTCTTCTGCACTTCATATAATCTGTTTCATGAGAAGTACAACATATCCGCAACTGGCAACAACCATCGCGAACAACACCCCATAATCCCTGCGCTGGAGGGTTGATTCACGCACGTGTGTCCTTTTCCCTGTCCGGTATCCCCGCATATCAATGGTAAGTCCTAAGACATTGGACCGCAGGAGTGCGTTGGATACAAGAGGGATAATAATGGGGGCGACGCTCCGGATCTTGCCGATAAAACCGGTGCCCGGGTTATACCCTCGTGCAAGCTGTGCCTCATGAATACGGGTACCCTCTATCTGGAGTGTGGGTATGAACCGGAGGGCAATAATGAACATGAGGACGTAATCTATCGGCATCTTCATCTTCTCTAAGGTGTGGACCAGGTCCCGTGGCTGGGTGGATATTAAGAAGAGCTGGAATGCAAAAATGAGCACCATGAACCGGAAGGTAAGGATGAGCCCAATCTCAAGGGCGCCCTGGGTCAGGGGAACGCTCCCCCCGATGAGAGGAATACCCGGGGGTACCAGGTACCCAAGAGTTGCACCGTTTGGCATGGTGATGAGGGTAATGATGATAAACACACCACTCATGACAAGGATGAGTTTTGTCTGCTGCAGGACCTCTTGATGCAGCCTGCAAAAAAAGGCGATAACGAGAAGGGCAATAACAAGGATTGCAAGAAATACCAGGTTTATTGATATTATGCACATAAGACTGATGGCAATAATGAATACAATCTTGGAAAGGGGGGTAAGGCGGTGAAAGAATCCGTCCTTGTGAACATATTGTAAAATTTCTGCCATGTTAAGACCCCCGGACTGGTATGTCCGAAATAATGGATCCCTTTTCCATGGTGATGATGCGATCAGCGCAGTTCTGTGCAATCTCTTTGTTATGCGTGATGACAATGATCGTATGTCCCTCGTTCTGGAGATTTTTTAAGATTTCCATAACAAGCCGGGTTTCATTGCCATCAAGACCGGTAGTCGGCTCATCCAGCACAATAATGGCAGGGGACATGGCAATGACACATGCAATAGCAAGCCGCTGGCGCTCACCCCGCGATAGCCAGCGGGGGTAAAGATCTTTTGTATGCAGGAGCCGGACTTCACGCAAAGCTGCGTCAATTATTGTATCGCCATTAAGAATTTTGAGATTTTTTAACCCGAATCCAATTTCCTCTTTCACCGTATCGGCAAAGAACATGTGATCCGGATTCTGGAACACGAGGCCGACATCCCTGGCAAGGTCAGTAATCGTTGCAGTTTTGGTATTTTTTCCCTTGATTATCACATCACCGCTCATCGGGGAAAGGAGCCGGTTAAAGTGCTTGACGAGCGTTGTTTTCCCGGATCCATTCTCCCCCACAATTGCCACAAATTCCCCTGCATAAATATCGAGATTGATATCAATGAGGGCCAAAGTGTCCCCGTATGCATAAGAAAGGTGGTGTACAGCGACAACCGCCGGGGAGGGAGTATCATTCTTTGCCCCGCTCTCCGGCTGCATGTCCCGTATTCCGGAAAAATCCGGTATCACAATCCGCCGGATCCGTTCGTCCCTGAGAACCTCGTCCGGAGATCCCATTGCGCTGACATTACCCGCCTCGAGCACGACAAGTGTATCTACCATGTCCCGGAAGTGCAGGTATTTATGTTCAACAAGCAGTATCGTCTTTCCCTGTGCTTTTAAGGTGGTCAGGATATCGACAATCCGCCGGGTTGCATGTTCATCAAGTTCTGAGGTAGGCTCGTCCAGTATGAGCACATCGTTACCGGGTGCCAGTGTTGCAGCTAACGCAACACGTTGTTTCTGGCCCCCGGAAAGATGGTGCGGGGAACGGTTCATAAGATCGGTAAGATAGGTTGTTGCCACGATTGAGGCGAGGCGTTCTTCAATGACCTTTGCCTCAAGACCCCGGTACTCAAGCGCAGAGAGTATCTCTTCTTCGACTGTCGTGAAGATCATCTGCGCTTCGGCATCATCAAAAACGATGCCGATGGTCTTTGCAATCTCAGACAGTGTGGCATAGGCGGCCACGTCTTTTCCATCAATGGTCACCCGGCCGTCTTTTTTACCGCCGTATTCATGGTACAGTATACCAGCTGCTGCTAAGCAAAGGGTGGTTTTACCGGCACCAGACGGCCCGGTTACCATCACGCACCTGCCTTTTTCTACCGGCAGGGAAATCTGGTGCAGGGCCGCCTGCACCGTGTGGGGATAGGTATAACTGAAGTTCTGGAGTTCAATCATTCCTGTCCTCTCACCAGCACCCTGCTTGAGGGGAGGTAGAGGACCTGGACAATAACTGCATTAAATACTGCCGTGATAACGACGATAGGGACAAATACCGCAACAAATTCCATCAGGTTCCCATTATATTTGGTGAGAATTGTCGCGCCAACAAAGATGATGGCGATGGCGGCAAACGTAAACCCGCTGGCAAGCGTAGCAAGAAACGTGGTAACTGTTGGCGCTAATTGTGTCCTGTTCTTCATGGCAGCATAGAGCCCGAAACAGACCAGTGCACCAAGCGGTTCGCTGACCAGGTTTGCCGGAGGGAACATGGAACTTGAGATCAGCATGGATAGCAACCCGGCGACAATACCTATGCCCAGTGCTTCGTATACCTTTGGGTGGATGAGGATGATCGCAAGACAGTAGAACGCGATGATCATATTCGGCGTGAGCGGAGTATGGAGCATCGCAAGGAAGTAACGCAGGATCGCACCGATGGCGAGCAGAATTCCGACAATTGCAATATCTTTTGACTTCATGTACATCACTTTTTTAATTCTTATGCTGGTAATCAGAGGTTTCAAGGTGTAAGGTACCTGCAACATCACGTGGGTAACCAACTTATACCTTAATGTATAATTTTGTTCATCAATGTATTAAAAGTAACTTATTTGAGGTTTTAATCGGGAATGGTTATGCATGGCGGACAGGAATCCACGATCCTGGGCATCCACACAACACTTCTCCACCACGGCATGATCATTGCCGGTCTTCCCTACACGTTTGCCGGGCAGGCATGGCTTGATGAGATCAGCGGCTGCTCTCCCTATGGTGCATCAACCATTGCAGGAAACGAGGGGCAGCGGTGGCCCGGCGAAAACGAGCTGGCGGGAGCCCGGTTCCAGGGCAGGTATGTCGCCGGGATTGCAGCAAAACCTGCACGGTAAATCCCCCCACCCGCACGAAAGAACCAACCCCGGGGTCCACTGCATGGTTTTTATACTCAACCCTGCAGTACAATCCTGTTTTTAAGCACTTTCACACCGCTCAGACCTGATCCTTATCCACCCCAGCGTGGGAGTGATCCGGTGCTATNNTACGGATCTCCAGCGTTTTCTCTTCCTGTACGTGAGCGGCAACTACTCGCGCCTCCTCTCTTCGATCGGCCGGTCATCCAAAAACTTCGAGGTCCGCAGGGCGTTCACAGCCCACCAGCTCTTCACGATACTTAAAGAGGCGAGCCACACGGTCGTGCTCGTGGAGCACGATCCGACACTCTTCGAAGGGGCAGAGACGATGATACCGCAGATTGCGGGGATGCTCAAAGAAGTCGGTCGCGAATCGCTCGTGATCCTGTACGCGCCCTCCATCGACCGCTCATTCTCCCTGTTGATGCGACAGGCTGATCACATCATCGAGATCGCGCCGGCTGACGACATAGCCGGGACTGCACGGTATCGCAGCTCCCGCGCACCTCGTAATGGCGGGACCCTCCCCTGTGCGCAGCGGACCCTGGAGGTGTCATGATGGGAAGGAGTTTTGAGAGCGTCCGGCAGGGAGTGAAAAGCATTGCTGACCGCTGGGCCCGGTCGTCCCGGGCTCTTAAAAAGGAGGACCAGCAGTATGGTGAGAAGCTGGTGGAACTGGCAAAAAAACATTCGAGCGAAGCGTTCATGGCCTGTGATGATCCGCTCGAAGCTGCGGTCTTCTCGGCGCT
>PLLR01000115.1:4554-10436 GCA_003141335.1 Methanoregula sp.
CCCTTGAAGAGCGGTACGGTGGAGAGGAGTGTATCATCCGGACCATCTTTGGGGATCTTCCGGGGTACTCAGTATACGCAGGCCGTGATGTTGCCGAAGCAATCGAACAGCAGGCACAATTTGACGTGCAGCTCTTCAATGTTGATGTGCGCCGGGACCAGCGCTTCATGGCGGAGAATGGGCTCTTCCCCTGCGGTGCAGAGAATGATTCGAGATGCTCTCCGGAATTCCCGCACGATCTGAATATTATTGAGCTTAAGGTCCTAAACAATCCTGCACTCTCGTCCTTGTGTTCAGATGTTGAGGTCATTTGCGAATACACCGAGCGGCTGACCGGGCAGACGAATGACGTGCTTGCAGATCTCTTCGTTCTCGTCAGGTCACTCAATCCTGATGTAATCCTCATGCCGGATGCCGATACCTGGATGCCCAGGATTCAGAAGGAGGCACAAAAACACGGGCTCGCTATGCCCTTCTCACGAAACGGGAAGTACCGGCAGATGGATGCCCGATCCTACTGGAGTTACGGGAGGGTGGAGCACAAAGAATCCGCCCTCATTCCGGATGGGCGTATCCTGATTGACACTGAACAGTCGTTTGTGTACCAGGAAGGCGGGCTTGATGGTGTGCTCATGGCGGCCCGGCTCTCCGGGCTCCCGCCGAACCTTGCATCCCGTTTCACGCCCGGCACCCTCATCAGCAGTTATGAAGTCTATGAAGCAGTGAAGCAGGGAATAGCCGTCCCGTTCCGGAAGAGTGACCCGGAGATGATCCGGCATATCTCCCGGCTCCAGGCTGCGGACCGGGGCGGGATGATGTTCCAGCCGGAGCCGGGCATCTATGAAAACGTGGAGGAGATTGATTTCACCTCCATGTATCCCTCGATTATCGTGCAGGCCAACCTGTCACCCGAGACGATCGGGCACCCGGAACGTGCGGGTTTCCTACCCGCAGCGCTTAAACCTCTTCTTGACCTGCGTATCACCACAAAACGATTGAAGAAAACCGATCCCCGGTTTGCCGGCATCGATTCAATCCTGAAGTGGATGCTCGTCACCTGCTTTGGGTATACCGGCTACAAGAACGCGAAGTTCGGGAGGATCGAAGTACATGAAGGAATCACGGGACGGTCCAGAGATATCCTGATCCGCACGAAAGACAGGGCAGAAGAAATGGGTTTTACCGTGCTGCACGGGATCGTGGACTGTCTCTGGGTCCAGGGATCTGGTATTGAGATGCTGAAACAAAAAGTCGAGAATGAGATGAGAATTCTCACGGAGATCGAACACTTCAACTGGATCGTTTTCCTCCCGCAGGCAGACGGGTCTGGCGCCTATAACCGCTATTACGGGAGGTTACGCGACGGGAGCGTGAAAGTCAGGGGCATTGCTGCACGGCGGCATGACACGCCAAAGTTCGTCCGCTCGATGCAGGGCACAATGCTCGAGGTCATGGCGGGTGCTGAAAGCATCGCAGCGCTAAAAGACAAAAAAGAAGAGATCAGGAATATTTTCCGGGAGACGGTAAGGCGTCTTCCTGCTTCAGACCCGAAGGCATTGGTGATCAATCGCAGGATCAGCCGGCTTACCTATGCACACCGCTGTCTTGAAGGAGCAGCAGTACAGGCATACCGTGACCGTGGCATTGAAATTGCACCGGGAATGAAGATCGGGTACATTGTCCGTGATGCACGGAGGTACTCTGTGGATACCGGATGGGATGCTGCGATTTTTGATCTCCCCTATTACCATACCCTGCTGGAAAAAGCATGGGAAGAGATTGCGTTTGCATTTCGCACACCTCCTTTACGGAGAAACCCTGCAAAAGCAGGAATTGCCTGCTCCCCGTGAAGCAACTACCTGCCAGTAACATTCATTGCCTATACAAACACTCTCACGTATACGGGATGATGGGGGATGCTGTTTTCACCGGGAAGTAGTGAGATCGATAAAGAAGCGCTTGCCCTGCACGCGAAACACCACGGAAAACTGGAGATCCGCTCAAAGGTTCCACTGAAGAACAAACAGGATCTCTCCCGGGCNNGGAAAAGCGATCCTTTTTAAGGAGTTTGCTGACATCGATGCGTTCCCGATATGTTTTGAAAATTATGAAACGGATTTTACCGACCAGATTAAAAATATAGCGCCGGTTTTTGGAGGAATCAATCTCGAGGATATTGCTGCCCCCAAATGTTTTGAGGTTGAAGATGCCCTGCAGGACATTGGTATTCCGGTGATGCATGATGACCAGCATGGGACGGCTGTTGTGGTTCTTGCTGCGATTCTCAATGCCTGCAAAGTGACCGGAAAAAAATATGAGGACCTGAATGTTGTCATATGCGGAGCCGGTGCAGCCGGTTACGCCATCACCCGGTTACTCAAATGTATCGGGTATGATCCCAATGTCTGTACAAAAGTGCACGAGATCATCGTCTGTGATACGCACGGGACCATTTTTCGTGGACGGGAAGGACTGTACAGAAACAAGTATAAGTTCATCCTTGCAGAGGAAACAAATCACATGGCGCTTGCGGGAACACTTGCAGACGCGATGACTGGTGCCGATGTCTTTATCGGCGTTTCGGCACCGCAGATCGTCACCGAAGAGATGGTCCGGTTGATGAACAGGGACGGAATTGTTTTTGCAATGGCAAACCCGGTGCCGGAGATATGGCCCGATGCAGCGAAGAATGCCGGCGCTGCTGTCGTGGGAACCGGGCGAAGTGATTTTCCTAACCAGATCAATAACGTGCTTGCATTTCCGGGCATATTCAGGGGGGCGCTCGATGCGCGTGCCACACGGATAACCGATGAAATGAAGATTGCTGCAGCACATGCGATTGCAGATTACATAAAAAAACCCCACAGGGAGCGTATCCTGCCAAATATTCTCGATAAGAACGTGACCCGGGCCGTAGCAAAAGCTGTGGCAGAGGCTGCGGAGAAGTGCGGTTGCAGCAGGAAAATATAAAAAAAATCAATTTTTTAATGGACTTCGTGCTCGTAACGTTGTGCTGCTTCTCCGCCTCTCAGGCAGAAATCATGATAGGTGAGTCCGAGTTCTTCTGTAACCGGACATTTCCTGCAGGTGCAGCCCGTGTCTTCTGAAATACAGAGCATACTTTTTCCGGCGATACAGTAGAGCAGCTCATTATTTTCCTGGGCGCAGCGGTTGTAGGAAGGGCATGCCGGGCAGATACAGGACTGCCGCTTTTCATGAGTAATTTGCTTGCGCTCTTTCGCATTTTTTTCCCAGGACATGTTGAGCCATTGTTCAAATGCATCCATTCAGGTCACTTCCTCTTCCCATCAGCTCATCCGTAACCCGTGACGTCATAATTTACCGGGGTGGAATTCTTTGCACATTCTTTTCCGTGAATGAGCACTTCATCGATCATCTTTTTGAGCAGCGCCGGGTAGATAGCTCCTACCATCTCCTGTACAGGTTTTCCGTTACAGAAGAATTTGAACGTGGGGGTGCTCCGGACACCATAGCGTTCGGCAGTCCACTGGTTTGCCATGATGTTAATACGCACGAAAATGACCGAATCCTTAAATTCCTGTGCATAACTCTTAAAGTACGGTTCCATCTGGTGACAGAACGCACACGTGGGACTGTAGAACATGACTGCTACGGGTTTTGCTTCTTTCTCTACGGTGTTTTCCCAGCTGATGTCATCTCCTTCAAGAAGCGGGTCTTCTGCCATAAGAATTCCTTCTCAGCCAGACATTAGGAGATGCGGGAGATATAGTTTGTCCTGCCTGCAAGCATACGGCTGGTGGATGACCGTTCTCTAAAAGATGCCAAAAAAAGATGCCGGAATTATCGTTTTTTTACCGCACATCACGTCATTTTATTGCACAGGGATGCATATGACGATCAATAACACGGGAGTGACAAGGGAATGCTGATGCGGATTGGCGGGAAGGATATGGAGGGCATTGATGAACGCCGGATTGAGGTGAAAAATCCTGCAACCGGCGAACTGGTGGATCGCGTGCCGGCCGGGGCAAAAGAGGATGTGTCCTGTGCCGTTGATGCTGCTGAGGCGGCGTATGGTGCATGGGCAAAAAAGTTCATGCGTGAGCGCGGGATGATCCTGTTCCATGCCGCCCAAAAGGTGCGGGACCAGCATAAGGATCTCGCACGGCTTCTGACGATGGAGCAGGGCAAGCCGATTCATGAATCAATTGACGAGGTCCGCGGTTTTGCCAGCATTTTAGAGTTCTATGCCGGGATCTCAGCACACTCTTCCGGTGAGGCAATCCGGCTGGGCCCTGCCGGTGACTGTATGGTAGTCCGTGAACCTCTCGGGGTCTGCGGTGCAATCATCCCGTGGAATATGCCGGTGCTTATCATGGGCTGGAAGGTGGGGCCCGCACTCCTTGCCGGCAACACACTTGTGCTCAAACCTGCGTCCACTACCCCCCTTACCACCCTGAAACTTGCAGGGATCCTCGACTCATCAGGCCTTCTTCCCGGGGTGCTCAACGTCGTGACCGGCAGCGGGGAATCCGTGGGTGCAGCCATTGTCCGGCACCCCCTGATCCGGAAAGTCTCGTTTACCGGCGACTGCATAACGGGCAGTAAGATACGGGAGATGGCATCGGCACACATGAAGGATCTCACGCTGGAACTGGGGGGCTCGGACCCGATGATCGTCATGAACGATGCAGATATTGATCGGGCCGTCGAAGGAGCGCTCCGCGGGCGGTTCTACAATGCAGGACAGACCTGCACAGCAGTAAAGCGGCTCTATGTCCACGAGAAGATCGCGGATGCAGTTATCCGGAAACTGCAGGTCCGGATCGAAGCATTCAGGACCGGTAACGGCCTTGAGCCGGGAATCGACCTGGGGCCCATGAACAGCGCAGGGCAGCGGGAGAGAATTTCGCAGGTGGTAAAAGAAACCCGGGATAACCACGAGGGAACAATCCTTACGGGGGGCTCTCTTCTGGAAGGGGGGGCATATGATGCAGGACATTTCTACGCTCCGACACTGGTTACCGGTATCAGCCCCGGTGCCCGGCTCGTAACCCGTGAAATCTTTGGCCCGGTATTGCCGGTCATGACGGTCCCCGATCTTGACACTGCTATCCGTGAGGCAAATACTACCCGATTTGGCCTGGGAGCTTCGGTCTGGACAAAGGACCTCGCCACAACAAAACGGGTATTTGATGAGGTGAAAGCCGGGATCATCTGGGTGAACCGGCATCTCACGGTACCTCCCGAGATACCGTTTGGCGGGATGAACGAGAGCGGAATCGGGCGGGAGAACGGGCAGCACGCACTCGACAGTTACTCCCGGACAAAGACCCTGTTCTTAGGCTGGTAAAAACTATTTTTTTGTTATTATCCGTGCACCGGCAACGAATGCGATTGCACAGGTAATCCCGGGGAACAGGAGCGGCGACTTCTGCGTAGTGGGGGCAGGTGCGGGAGGGGTGGTTGGCGGCAACGTTACGGATAGAATCGTTGTTACCGGTGCCGGTGTTTTTAGCGTTGCCGGGAGTCTTTCTACGATAGTGAACGTGGTGGATCCCGTCACTTCTAACGTGATCCCGGAGACTTTTACCAGATATTCATCCGGCCTGAACGTGGAGGCATCGATATCAAACGACCAGCGGTTATACCCGTTTGTTCCCGGCATAACTTTTATCGTGCCCGTCGAGCCGGAAAATCCGCTTCCCTGCACTTTCTGCGTGGGTTTAAACGACGACGAGTATATCTCAATCATGAGAGTATCGCCGGCTGCAAGATTGGTCGAACCGGTGATGGTGAACCTGTCCCCGACGAAATGTTCGCCGATCGGATCGATAAGCGCAGCCGGCCTGCTCACAAAAAAAGAGACCGTGGTAAAACTGTCATCGATATTCTGGTTG
>PLLR01000049.1 GCA_003141335.1 Methanoregula sp.
TTCAGCCCCGGATAATCCAAATGAGCACCAGAATGAAGTATTCCCGAAATAATAGTGTCGCTTTTTCACGAATTAGTGCTGTTTTGAGCATTGAAAACTATTAGGGAGGAAAAGGCTCCGACGGAGAATGGGTCAGAGGAAATTGCAAGTCCATCAGATGTTTTGGAAAAATTCCTGATCCCAAAACAGGCTTTTCTTTTGTTTTCCGCTGCTTATCCCTGATACTGAAGAAGATCGGCCTTCCAGATGCTGCTAAATGCGTCCTCTCATCTCCGATGTGAAAATAAGAGAAATTGGGGAATTAGTGCCGCTTTTTCGGAAATTAGTGCCTTTTGGCAAGACCGGAACCGCCTCCTGACACAGTTTCTCCGACGGAGAAAGGGGTCGGGGGAATGCAGGTCTCCCGGGAGGGTTACTTCATCCTCTCGCGGTATTGACCACACGCTTATTGTACTGGAATCACCAAACACCATACTAAGGAAACGAACGGATGCCTGAACTCGTCACGCCAAGGCGGCGCAAAAGTCCTGTCGTAAAAAAACTGGAAGCGGAAGCTCCAGCCATTCGCACGCAGTTCGGCGTGAAGAAGATCGGCATATTCGGTTCGTTCGCCCGCGGTGAGCAGACTAAGAAGAGCGACGTTGACGTTCTTGTTGATTTTGCTGAGGGATATGCAACGCTCAGGAATTTTGTCGGACTTTCCGATTATCTCGAAGCGCTGTTCCGGCGCAAAGTAGATCTCCTGACAGAACCATCCATCTCGGATCTCATCAGACCCTACATCGAACAGGACGTGATTTGGATTGAAGGATGACCGGCTTCTTTTAACCCATATCCACAATGAGATTGTTTTTCTTCGGAAGATTACCATTGGCCGGAGTTACGATGATCTCCTGAACGACGAATATTACGCACACGCGGTGATACGGGCAATTGAAGTAATCGGAGAAGCCGTCAAAAATCTTTCCGCTCCGCTTAAAGGGGGGCATCCTGATATCGAATGGCGGGAGATTGCCGGCATGAGGGACAAGGTGATCCATCGTTATTTCGAGATAAACTGGTAGATCGTCTGGAATGTCATAACCGACGATCTCCCGGCACTCGAACCGAAAATTTCTGCACTTCTCCGGAAACTGGACGCCCGTTCAAAGTAAATGCAGATGCAATCGCAATGGACGCGGGAGGGGGTGGCAGGAGATCCTGTAAGAAATACTTGTCAGGTTCAAGTCCCTTTCTTCATCGTCTTATTAAAGGGAGAGAATTCCCGCTCTAAATTGCTGAATGCACTATTGAAAGACGCTTCCCATTGATGGAGCATCGTTACGCATTCTTGTAATTTTTTAATTTTTACTTCCGATTCGAGCCGGAAAAAAGGCCTTGGGGTATCATACTCCGGAATTTTTTTCCACGTAAACAATCCATAACTTTCAGCAACAAAAGAACGATATTCATTCTCCAGCCACTCAATTTCAGAATATAAGTCATGGAACCTTTTTTGCAATGCCTTATCGTTCATCAGGGTTGTATCCGTTTTGAACATGCGGTAATTGTACCCGACTTTTTCTCTGTATGTTTTATCACGGATGATTTTCTCATAAAAATCCCTGAACTGGATAAGCGACGGTGCTGCCATGATCTTCAGCCGGCGCTTCCGTTGAAAGGTAGTCGCGGTTTCTTCGAGATATTTTTGATAGTTTTCATCCGGTTCGGGAAAAAAAGGTTTACTTGTTCAGGGGCGACTCATCCATGCCGAGGAAGTTTAGTACGTTCTCCGCGTATTCAACAGGTGCATATGCGAACCCGGCATGCGGGACATCCTTGATGCGCACAAGCCATGATCCCTTGATCTGCCCGGCCATCTGGACTGAGACTGTATCGGGAGTCAGCTCATCATTGGTACCGACAATGAGCATGACATCCTTATCTATTCCGGAAAGACCGTTCCATGAGCCGTTCCACGCAAGATTGGCCTGGGCTTCTTTTCGGACACCTGCCGGCACGTCCGTGTTTGTGGCAGACGCTTCAATGACATTAAACAGTGTTTTTGTCTCGGGTATCCGTATGCTGTAAGTGTTAGAATCAAGTACCAGTTTTCGTACGCGTTCAGGATGATCGATGGTCAATTGCTGGGAGATTACCGATCCCATGGAGACCCCGTACACATGCATGCTGTCATAACCTAGGGCCGTCATCAGCCCGGCTGCATCATCTGCATATTGGGAAATTCCAGGTGTCGCATTATCGTCGCTGCTGTACCCCATCCCCCGGTGGTCATAGGTGTAAACATGGTATTTCGTGGCGAGAATGCCGATGAAGGTCCCGTTCCAGCTATCCATGATACCGTGAAATCCCATAACCATCAGGAGGGGCTCACCGGCGCCGAACTCCCGGTATCCCAGCTTGATCCCATTGACCTGTGCGTACTGGACCGGTGTCGCGTTGATCGATACCGCCTGCCAGGCCGGGGTTGCCATAACCGTTGGTTGGGTGGAGGGAGTGGAGGTACCTATACATCCGGCGGAGGCAATCATACAGATGATAAAAGCAAATGTCAAAGTAAAAAGCGTTGTTTGTTTCATAATAAAATCCCCGGGTTATCCATAGGAAACCAGATGATCGTTTATATGGGCTGACGTTAGTAAATAATTAACGGTGAATCCCAAGACGAAAGACCGGAATGATGGTAGTATTCCCACGGTATGAAACTATAAAACTGCGTTCGCGTCGGTTGAGTCCAATCCGGCGATGTGAGTATTTGACTCAGGCGGTGCCAGGGAAGGCTTTCACGGGAAAAATGTGATGGAAGCCGGAACTTCACGACGCTATCTGAAGCGAGCTCCACTCGTACCTATACGCTGGGGGTTTGGGAGGAAACTCCCATGGAGTCCGGGCCCGCGTCCACAATTCCCCCGTCGCGTTTTCTGCCCACTGTCCATAAAAAATAGCCTGTTAAAATCGTTTAAATTCCTGCACAGGCGCAAAGTGTATATCCCGGTACCAAAAGAACATGAATTAGTGGCAAAAACCACAATAAACGAAAAACCACTGAAAAGGAAGTGATAACCACGTCAAATAAGGCAAAGAAGGCAGTTGCCCCCGCTTCAAAGACCGCTCCCGTAGCAGCGAAGACAGGTGCCAAGAAATCCAGCGGAAAGAGAGCATAATTCCATTTTCATTTCTCATATTTTTCGTCGTATTCTCTATTCTCAAAGGCAGTTTTCACCCGGGCCGATGGGCTGCTGAGCTGCTGGATCTGGTTGTCTGTCCTTGAAAAGAACACATCCCGGTGACCCCTTACCGGTATCCCGGTACGGAAGACATTTTTTCTTTGAGATTAGTATCATAGTGAAAGAATATCAGAAATTATCAAAATCTTTTTCAATTGTTGATACGTATTCAGATAATTGTGGAAAAATTATGAAAACCAGAAAAATTGTAATCTTTCTTGTCCTTATCTTGCTTCTAACGATGACATTCTCTTCCGGATGTATTCAGACTAATCGTGAGACCAAATCTTCTAACTACATTGTTGGTGGGATTACCGTTACTGAGGTAACCTACCTCGTTGGTTATGATGGATTATTTACTAAGGAGTATATTGTATCTGGCTATTTCCTCGGAAAAACCGTAAATTCCACAAAGTATACNNTGACGACATCGAAGAGGTCGCCTGCGTGGACGAGCACATCGGGTTTTTGTTGTATTATTACATCGATCGCTGACAGGAAATTGTCATAGACCTGCTTCTCGCGGAGGTTCATCCCACTCTCCGGGTCGAGGCGGCTCGCCGCGGCAAGGCCCAGGTGGGTGTCGGCGATGTGGATGAGGTTCATTCTTATTTTTTATTTGGATGTTGATGGGATATAAGAGGGTGGGGGATGGTGTGAAAATGTGTGTGGGATCAGCGGGTTGTGGGGAGTACCCGGTATGCGGGCTGGAACGGTCGGTATGGATCGATCGCACGACGCATGTACTGTTATGTGAACATTGTTACGGCAGGGAAGTGCGAGGGCAGGCTCATGCATGATGCAATGCCAGATGATGCGCTACGTGAACGATTATGTGATTGGTGTTACAAAAAACGGAGGGGAATGAATGCCTGAAGATACGTTTGAGGTCGTAACGGAAATAAAATACCGGCCGGAGATTAAAGAGCAGACCGAGGAAGAAGCCCGGCGGGGACTGCTGGAAGGAGAGGAGTTCATGGTCCTTGAGATCCAGGTGATCGGGATGGTGGAGAATTACGAGGGAAAGGATTCGCTTACGATAGATTATATCGCAGCGTGTAACCAGAAGGCGCTCACGTCACCCTGGATGAAAGAGAAGATCCGTCTGCTCACGGATATCTGCGAGGAAACCGTCATGGCCATAAACAATCGGATAAACACCCGGCTCTTCCTCCAGATCCAAAAACGGGAGGATCAGGAGCTGTGCCTGTACCGGTTATCCGCATGGTTGTCGATGGGCGATGACAGTTCGCAGCGCTGGAGTATCCGGGACCAGATCGATCCGGTGTTTGAGCAGGAGGATCGATCTGTGGGGAAGCGGGCCTCGGAGGCGAGGAGGCTGGCGGGGAATGTGATGGGGAAGAGGGTGGGGTAACGTGGTTGTTCCCCCGGCTCTTCTCTCCCATGCAAGCACGCCGCAGTACATCCTCGATGCGGTAATCGCCTGCTTGGGCGGGATCAATTTTGGATCCGTGCAGCAATAGCAGGGAGATCCCGAACGTGCCGGCAGCGAGCTCGGATATTTCATTAACTATATTTCATGCCCGGTCGAATCTGACCAGTAACACGGCACATTTGCAATGATTGAAGGGCAGATGGGTGGAGAGTTCTTCACGCCGATGAGGAACTGGAGCGGCTCAATGTGGAGGCCCGCGTGCTTGAGGAGCGGTGCGGTGAGAATGTAGGGAAGATCCTTGACCGGAGATAATCCGGATACTGTTAGGAACATTGTTGCGACAGTGTCGCAACAATTGTCTACTCAGTGGGAAGACAATTATCCACTCAGTGAGTGGACAATTCCGGTCCTGATGGAAAAGGATGACGAAATAAGGGAATGCGGGAGGGATAACTGATGCCGGAGGAAAATCTGCCTGAGATTTATGATGCGGATCGTGCTGCATCAGAGTTTTTGATATACCAGACGGAAAATGGAGAATCCCGGGTTCAGGTGCGCCTGTTCCAGCAATCCGTATGGCTGACCCAGAAACTTATCGCGGATTTGTTTGAAAAATCCGTCACGACAATTAATGAACACATCCGAAATATTTACGAAGAGAAGGAATTAGACCCGGAAGCAACTATTCGGAAATTCCGAATAGTTCAGATGGAAGGGGGAAGGAGCGTCGAACGGCTTGTTGATTTTTACAATCTGGATGTAATCCTTGCGGTTGGTTATCGTGTCCGGTCTCATCGCGGTACTCAGTTCCGCCAGTGGGCAACCCGGTATTTGCGTGAATATGTAACGAAAGGGTTTGTCCTTGACGATGAACGACTCAAAGCGGGAAAGGGTCCTGGCGATGACTATTTCGATGAGCTCCTTTTCCGTATCCGGGATATTCGTGCATCAGAACGAAGATTCTACCAGAAGATCACGGATATTTATGCGACCAGCGTTGATTACGATCCTCATCACCAGATGACGCTCGACTTCTTTGCAACTGTCCAGAATAAAATGCACTGGGCAATCCACGGTCACACCGCAGCGGAACTTATCACGGAACGTGCCCATGCGGACCGGCCCTATATGGGTCTGACGGCATGGAAGCATGGACCGAAAGGTCATATCCAAAAAACGGATGTTACCGTTGCAAAAAACTATCTGTCCCAGGATGAGATCACGAATCTCAACCTGATTGTAACCCAGTACCTTGACTTTGCCGAGGCGCAGGCACGCCAGCGGAAACCAATGTCAATGCGGGACTGGTTAAAAAAACTCGATGGTTTTATCCAGCTCAATGATCGTAATATCCTGACGTCTGCCGGGAAAATTTCTGCTGATCTTGCAAAGAAAATAGCAGAAGATGAGTTTGAACGGTATGAAGATCAGCGCCGTTTGCGTGAGGCAACTGAGCCCACAAGCGATTTTGACCTCATGGTTGAGGAAGTAAAAACACTCCCTGCAGGAAAACTAAAGGAAAACAGGGTTCCGCATGAGTGAGCATCAACTATCTCCGTCAACTATCTGGAAATTCCAGATAGTTCGATGTGCCATGATAAACCGTCTGTTGATAGAACCTGCTCCGGAGAAAAGATTATATTCCGGGAATTGTGGGTTCACTGTCCCCACAATCAGGGATGATACGTTTTGCGGGAGCGTTAACAGGGCGTTAACAAAGGGTCTTAACATGATGTTTTTGTCTTTTGAGAAAATCCATATAATGCGTTCAAACTGGCAAAATCGCTCCAGATATGTTTTATTTCGGGTCTTAACAAGTTCTTATCATCATGTTAACATGCCGGGTTTTCCTGAAACTTTTAACAAGGTCTGGCAATGCGGTAAAGGAGTCGACAGGTTGTTTCTCGCATGAGCCCTCTCCCTATATCCGAAGCGAGCAGCATCCGCGTCGCCGAATACCTGACCGAACCCCTCCCCGTGAAGTGCTGGAGCAGAAGCTCGAAGGCAGCGGTGGCGATTGCACGGGAACGGCTCGCTGCTCGGGGAAAGGGGGAATAATATTCACCTATTTTGATTTAACCAATATATTATTATTTGATTAGAATAGATGTCATTTATCAGAAGGTCATTTAATGAAAAAGCATGTAACAATAATTAGTAATGCTATTGTAAATCAACAAAAATTTTTAGAACTTTTAATACTTGCAGTCATTCTAGCATTTGGAATCAATTTGATTGCAAATCAATTCCCAATTTTATTTCATATTGATCCATTTCACATAATATTGATTGGAATTTTTCTATGTCTATTATCGATAGTTTTTCTAATTAAACAAATTTTGGACAATCGCCGATTAGTTCAAGAATATATTGCCTTTTTTATCTATGGTGAAAAAAATAATTTGATCATTGATATCCCAGAGTATTGGTTTTCCGGACAAATGGTGCGTAGCCTAAATGCTGTATTCGTTGAAAATATTAATACAAAAAAATTTTGGGATACTAAACCATTATCGAGATCCATCATTTATGATGAAGAAAAAGTATCGTCTCGAAGAAACGTGATTAAATTAATATAGGACTTACGCGGTTGAATT
>PLLR01000033.1 GCA_003141335.1 Methanoregula sp.
AAAACAGGTCTTTAAGGTTCTTCTGGATGATGGGAAGACACTCGTAACATTCCGGAATTCTGTAAAAGAGTTCCTTCGGGAGCACAAGAAAACACCGTGATTCTGCCGGTGCCCTTTCCTTGATCTATCACTCTCCCAAAAGTGCCGGTAAGTGCACATCCGGAGCCCGCCCTACTCACAATCCGGCCAAATGGTCCCCTCACCCTGGCCCCCGGCTGCACCGCCACGCAAGGAGCCGGTCAGCCCCCGGGCTTCAACAGAACCGGGTAGTGCCTGACCGGAGATTTCCTGGGAGCCTCTTATTACTTTGCTCCCTGCGCCGCCAGCCGTTCCCGTGCAGCCTGCATCGCAGACTTGAGTTTCTGTTCCAGCACTTCGCGGGGCGGGAGATCGGTAAGATATTCAGAAACGTGAATCCCCGATTTATCGAGTTGCAGGAGGCGGATCTGTTCCTGGTCCGCACCAGCACAAAGAATCAACCCAAAATGATGCACTCAGTACGTGCACAATCTGTTCGCCGAACTCCCACAAATTCGTGTACCTCAAAAGGAGAGTGAGAAAAATGCAGAGGGGATGGAATATTTTTTCAAAAGAGAAAATTACGATTCCGGCGAGATTCGCTGGAGTGCATTCTTTAGATCGAGGTACAGCGGAACAGTCTCACCCGGCATTCTGATTGCTTGTTTGAACGCGAATTTTTTATAGAACTCAACAGCACTGTGCTTTGAATCGACCGTTATGATCCGGCAGCCGATATAATGGGAGAGCGTGATTGAAATGGTGAAGATCTTCCGCAGCATACTCCGCCCGACTCCAAATCGCTCACAGTCGCAATGCGTTGCCAGCCGTGCAATCTTCAGTGCCGGATACTTCCGGAAATGATAACTCTCCTCGCGGTCACACTCTTCGACCGCTCTCACTTCGATGCTGTCATTGATGAGAGTAAAATATCCGACAAGGTTTCCATTCCAGAAAACCAGTCGCGTCACAGAAATAAGATTGTTCTGGTTTTCGAGTGCGTCGTCTTTCAAAAATTCATCAAGTTCGGGTTCTGCCGAATGAAATCCGGACAAATCATGATCGGCACTCAGGAGAACAAACTGGAGATCTTCAAAAGGGATGGGAGAGATCATTTTAAAGCACGGTCAGTCAAAACTGGCGTGCTCTGCGTCGCGCTTCGCTTCACGCATAAGGTTCAGGCCTTCACGGGTGAATGTCGGGTGCTCTAAGTACTTCTGGAATGCTATTGCATCCTCACCTTCGAGCACAAGTCCAATCTCAATCGGTTTTGCCACGATATCCCCCAGAATATTTTTTATTGATTTAGTATATGCAAAGGAAATTATATCAAAGCTCTTGTGGAGGATAATACCCGACAGGCCGGTTTTGGATTGCAGTTTTCCCCGCACTCGAAACACCCGGCCGTTCCATCAATCCTTCCCTCTCCCGGGCACCCCCAAAACCATCCTCACTTCCAGTCAGCCCACCTCCAACCCATTCCCTCTCTCGATCGCCCACCCAAAAGCGCCGGTAAGTGAACGTCCGGAGCCCGTCCTCCGGGCACCCGGCCAAACGCCCCACGCTCACTGATCCACGGCTGCACCGTCACGCGAGAGCCGGCCAGTCCCGGGCTTCAGCAGGAACGGGTGGGGCTTGGCCGGAAGTTTCCCGGCTGGACACTGATGAAATATTTTCAACCGGACTTTGACTGAAATATTTTGAGCAGCTCTTGGTTGAAAAAAATTTCAAGTGGACCCTGAAATAAAATTTTATCACGATCCCATCCTAACGAAAAATCCTCTTGCACTCCCTGAAACTACCCCCCAAAACCTCCAGGAGGAATTGCATGAAGAGGGGGTCCGGTATGGATCGTGAAATTCACGTCGGTGTCCGACGAGAGGGTACTGAGTTACGGGCCCCAAAACAGGGGTTCTTTTCCTCTTGACCGTGCTACCCCCCCAGCCCCCTTGAGTTTTGCCTCCCATTAGCATCTATTAGCGTTTCATGGCTCGATGGAAATCGCTCCGTTTGGCTGAAATCGTGCGGAAAACGCTTATAATAAAAATTTGTGCTAAAATGCAGTGGTTTTTGCAAGTCGTTCGCGAAAATGATCGTCATAATGGTCAATCGGGGGCCGTAGAGCGCCCGGATTGGGGGGTGGGAGATATGGAATACGGGAGGGTTTTTCTCCGACGGTACAGGGATGCTATCCTTGGTGATGGCCATAGCTGAGCCCTTTCCGGTACCGCTCCCTCTTCAAAAAGCCCCTATCCGCGAATTTCTCCGAGCCCCAAAAATGCAGAGAGCAGCCAGACCCGGTGCAGAGGTCTCTTGGGTGCTGGTGTGCCAGTTGGTTGCCCCCTCCCCCCTCCGGTCAAACGTCCACAGGTTCGCAGCTGCGGGAGTGGATGCGGATGGTTTCAAACCCTGCAACAAAAAGCGATTATATCATCAGGTGAATACAACGTACAATCAGGAATTCCTATGAGTGCTGTTGAACAGTATGTTGTTGATGAGAACGGCAATAAGGTCGCAGTCATCCTCCCGCTCGCCGAATACCAGCACCTCAAGGAAGATCTTCATGATCTTGCCATGGTTGCCGAGCGGCGGGACGAAGGTACGATAAGCCTTGCCGAGTTGAAGAAACGCGTAATGTGAGCAGGGTTCATGGAACCGTATTCACTCTCTTTTAAAAAGAGCGCAGAAAAAGATCTCCGGAAAATCTCCAAAGAAATCCTCCTGCACATTTTTGATCATGTTGAGAATTTGGTAAGCGAACCCGTTCCCCACGATGCTTACAAACTTGCCAGTGCAGAAAATCTTTACCGGATTCGCGTTGGCGATTATCGTGTGATCTATCAGGTACTTCACGTGGATCGCGAAGTAACTGTGATATATATCCGGCACCGGAGTGTGGCATACCGGGGATTGTAGATCGGCAATATCCTTTCTTCCACCGCTCCCAGCCTTTTCCGCGATCACTCACTCTCCCAAAATCTCCGGTACGTGCACGTCCCGGTGCCCGCTCATGTTCCGGGCAATTGCCAAACGGCATGCGATGACCGGCTCAAGGCTGGGCCGTTACGCGAGAGTCGGCCAGCCCCCGGGTTTCGGAGGGGACGGGTGGGGCCTGGCAAAATGCGTTTCGGAATGGGTAACCCGGGTTCATTTTGGGCCCTGATTATCCCCTCTCAGATCCGGTTCTTCAACGTGTGTTGAATTGTCCCCTTATGGTGTTGGTCGGGGTGTCATTGACACGGGAACTGAAGATGCTTCAGAAGGAGACACTTCTGCGAGGATGATCTCCCCATTCACAGAGACTCTCCCGGCACCATGGGTGATCGTTTCATTCAGGGGAAGGAAAAACTCCTTTTTGTCGCCATAACGGGCGTCGGATTCTTCCGGCCAAGCAACGATGATATATTTCCCCTCGGGCAACGATGACCGGTTGAGGTCAACAGACCAGACTGTGGATTCATTCTCTTTGGATGCAAAGGTCTGGCCGGATATTCCCCGAATCTCATCTGTTGTTTTTTTACGGGCGACCACATTCGCGGGCCAGATCTCATACAGGACTGCTGAACCTGCAGGAAGGGTTGTGAGGCCGGACAGATGGATCAACCCGTTTTCCGGTTGTTGGGAGACTGATACAATGATAACAATTTTTGTTTTTCCGGCAACGGTTTCTTTGGATATTGTTCCTGTTTGCTCCCGCTCTGAACTTGTCACTGGAGCAGATGATATCTGTGAATCTTTTAAAAACGGTTGCAGGATTACGATAAAGGAACCTACCGCAAGAATGAGGATCGCTGCAAATAAAAAAAGAGAAGGGTTTCTCATGAGTATCCTCAGTTTGCTGTATGCAGTTTCATGCTTGACGGATTTGAAAGGATCTCAACATCCAGCTGGCTGAGCGGGGCACTTGTTGAAGTAAACCGTTTCAATACTACTGGCACAGCATTCCTGTAAAAAAATTTCAGCACACTTCATTGCACCGGTCCCTCGCACAGGTATATCCACCCGCCCATCCATCTGCCGTGAACGGATCGAAATCCGGTCTCTGGCTTGATGCATTGTATCTGTATTCGACCATCAGTGAGTTGACGCGGCTATCGGTCTCGTCGACGAATGCCGAGATCCTGCGTTCTGCAACTCCTCCCGGCGCATAGGTTATGAACCGCGGTGAGGGCTCTCCATGGAACGGGATATAATAGTCAACACCAAGAACAAATCCGCCGTCATGCAGTATCTTCCGGATGCAGGGGTCCTGTAAGGCAATCCTTGCAACATTCGACACATTGCCGGAGAAAGAACTGTTGGCAATTACCGGCGCAAGTACTGGCGAGACTCTGTCGGGGATCTCTTGGTATGCGTGAGCAGCGATCTGGTTATAGGAGATCTTCTGGACATACGTGCCGGAATAGACCGGGACGAAAAAATCCTGACCGCTGTCAGCCTGCGGTGTGACTGTAACAGGGGCCTGCTGTACAGGTGTTGTGATGCAGGCCGCAGCAACACACATAAAAAAGATGAGGAAGGGTATTGATCTCCTCATGCTGGAACACTCCGTTCGTGAATTAGTTGGGAGTCCATAATTTTACCTGCGACGGGTTCTGTTCGACAACGGCACTCAGTCCTGAGAAGCGCGGGCTCGTTCCGGGATCAACATAACCGGTAAGGGATACTGAAGCTGCAGAGCCCCCGGTTTTTTGATATATCATGTTATAGAACCTGACATCTCCCGGAAGATCATTGTTACTGTCTATCCCTAAACCTGTTGCTTCGAGTACGACTTCAGCATTCAGTCCGGTTTTTGTTGAAAGCTGGGTCACGAATATCGATGATTCCGGATCACTGTTCTTCTTGATCGAGACCCACCAGCCCGGATACCCGTTGACTGTGCTGTAATACATGCTTCCCTTGATGACATCATTCGTCTGGACGCCGGTTATCCTGCGACCATAATAACTGTCAGATGTGCTTCGGTAATACCATGGTGCCGCAGTCCAGGCATAATTATTGGAATTGACGTTCCATTCAAGCACGGGCTGCAGGATAAATGCATTCCCCGACGGCTGGACGCTATTGAAGATCGCAATCTTCTCTCCCATGTTGCTTGTCAGAGGCCTGCTGGGTGTTGCCCAGTACGCTTCAAACCGGGTCAGTTCCGGGATGTAATCGTCCTCGGCGTATTCGAACCAGCCTGTACAGCGTCCTGCGGGATTGCACTGGACCGTGTTCTGTGTTGCCATCAGTGCACGGCTGTCCTGTACAATGTCAGAGTTCCGGGACTTATCGATAACCGTCAGGACGAGTTTATTGTTTGTGTCGACAACGTACGTAGTATCCGGACTTTCGGGGTTCGAGAGGATCATTGATCCGGATGGCACCTCGTGGAAATACGTTGCAGGCTTGTCTTTTTTCGAGGTTTTTACTTTTGCGGCTCTCTTGTCGTCAGCGGAAAATAGTTGTCGTCCTGCAGCGTCAAACACTGTTGTAACACCGTCATCTGAATGATAGATGATCGAACCATAGGGGATCTTTGCGTCTGCAAGTTCGGATGACTCTTTCACTGCAGCTCTGTATGAAGAGAAAAGATCGGGATCCAGGCGGAATTCTGTTGTCACCAGGACCTTTGTCTGTGTGCTGTCAAACTGCAGTTCCGGTAATTGGATATTTCTGATATCCAGTGCGGGGGCAAGCGATCCTTTCTCTTCCTCAGCTGCGCTTACCATCGGTACCATCGCCATCGCTGCCAGCAGAAGTGCCAGCAGGACGACGCAAATTTTGTGTTGTTTCATTCGTTTTTCAACTCCTTTTCGAGACGCTCCGCTAACTACAGAAAGACACGACCTCAAAATTCAGATGAAGTGTGAACTATTTCAGCGGACATGAGAGGGAAGATGGTGGATGTGATAGTGCCCTCTCCGGATTGCTTAACGGGACAACCTTCGGCTGCCCACAATGAGCAGTTTGCCCTAACGTTATAAACGATTTATGTGCCAAAATTCGTCATGTCATGGGAAAAATCAAAGACACCTGGATTAAGAGATCCGCCGAAGACATGAAAAGAGAACAGCAGATTCCGCCAGTACCTTCACTACACTTATAGGATTTCATTGAGTTGGAACGAAGAAGTAAAAAGAATCCAGGGGGTGATTGTGATACCATGATCCCCCGGATCTGCGGGTATCGTTAGGATAACCGCTTCATCGTATTCCCTATCCAACTATAAACGTTCTGTCTGTCAAAATTCGTCGTGTCCGGAACGTGACGAATTTTGGCACATAAAGAGTAATAAACAGTAATCTGAACGCTTTCCCGTGATACCATGAAGTTTCACTGGTTAGCACTGTTGTTAGTTATCGGTGCGGTACTGTTTGTACCCCCCCGTATCGGCAAAGATTGTTGAAGAAAAAAACGGATATGTTGTGACACCGGGTACTGATACGATCCGGCTGCCGGATATGGCACTGTTCAGTTCAGCATCAATTTCCCAGGGACAGACCCAATGGTATTCAACCTCCGTCCCTGCGGGAAAAACCTCGTTCTATGCAGATCTGTACTGGGGCAATCCTTCAAATTCCCTCGCACTCACGATCGCTGCCCCTGATGCTACATTTGGACCCTACTACGATTCAGCCGACGGGCGGATCGATGGCCGGATTAACCTGAGAATTTCGAAATCCGGCGGTCTTACATCCGGCACATGGTGGTCGAAGATCTATGGTTACAGTGTAAGTGGTGTGCAAAGCTACACGTACTCTGCATCCGCGAGTTAGACCATAACCCTTTTTTATTGTACATGGAATATTCATGGATGAAGAAAATGGTCAGGTACGCTCGATTCCTGATCCTTTTTCTTTGTTCATGGTTAATCCTGATTGCCGGTACCTCTGCAACATTAAACGGTTATGTTGTTGAACCAGTCACGCCGGATATGGATACCGGAACCCCTCTTGAAACGGTGCCTGTCGATTTCTGGGATCTTCCTCCCGGGATCATGCTGCTCTCCCTAGCCCTTTCAATATCCTCCTTTATCGGATTCCCTGTTGAACTCTTCTTATTCATAAAATTATATGCATATCTGGGATACCGCAAAGTTTCCCAGAGCACCGTATTCCACAATGACGCCCGGAGCCGGATTTATTCCTGTATACAGGACAATCCCGGGATTTTTTTCAATGAACTGGTACGTAGGACTGATGTAAACCGGGGAAATATCAGTTACCATCTTGTAATCCTGAAGATGATGCGGAGGATCACAGTCATGGATTCTTCGGGAAATCCCCGGTATTTTGATAATTCCGGAAGGTATTCGGAATCTGAGAAGACCGTGTTAAAGTATATCCGGAATGATATGGATTGCCGGATTTTCAGATTGCTGCTGGAAAAACCTGATCTGACCAGAAATGATCTGGGGATATCTCTTGGGTTGTCTGTATCCACGGTCAGCTGGCGCATGAAAAGACTCTGTGATGAAAATTTGATCTGGATCCAGAAAGCCGGGAAAAATGTCCGGTATGGGATTAATCCTGAAGTGCGGCAATATCTGGAAAAATATCTTATCCTGAACAAGGATACAATACCGACAATTTCATTTGAACGGATTTCTGATTCCGCGTAATGAAGCCCCCCTCCCGCTTTGCGCCTAAGTCCAATCCTTTCCGGTCCCGCTCACTCTACCAAAAGTTCCGGTAAGTG
>PLLR01000020.1:0-1534 GCA_003141335.1 Methanoregula sp.
CTGGTAAAAAAGTTCGCTTATGAAAGCGGGATCACGAAAAACGATATCCATACCATTTCCCCCGGCCCTTCTGGAATGGTGAGCGCAATCGACGGGAGCAACGCGATGATCGTGGAAGGGGGAAGTGTTTCCCTCGCCGCGATCCGGGCGGTCCGGACAACGTTTTCTCACGGGGAACGCTACAACCGTTCCATCACCCCCATCACGCTCGTCACCATCGGGCCCGGTCACCGGAACCGTGATTTTGATGAGATGTACCTGGACTGCTTCGGCGCACCGCCTCACAAAGGACTGGACAACAGCGATCCCGGGCGGGCTTCTGACATCCTCCGCGACACGCTGGAGTACTGGGTCGCCCGGCAGACAGCAACCACGTTACCGGAAGGAGCGCTTCTCCTCATCGATGGGGCGCTGCGGGTTTCCAGCCAGAACCACGAACCGGTTCTTGGCGATATCGTCAGGATTGCACAGGAACGCGACATTCTCCTCGCGGCAGTGGCAAAGCGGACCCGCGCAACGTGGGGCGGCGGGCATCCGCTCCTCCCGGCGATGGGGGGTCTTGCAGCTCAACTCGGCATCTCAGGCCCCTGGTGGACAAGGATTGATGAACATCTCCTTGACCGGACCGAGTACCGGCAGGGAAGGCATGGCGAGATCTACCTGGCTTCGCTCCACCCACGCATGAGCAGGCCGTTGAAAATGGAGCTGCCAAAAGGAACGGGTGAGCAGGCTGTAGCGGCAACCATGCAGGCCCTCGCCGCATGTGCTGATGACGGGAGAGTCCCCGGCTATCCGTACCCGCTTCTCGATGCACACCGCACGGTTACCATTGACCAGCCGCTGGTGATGCAGATACAGCAGGACATAAAAGCCGGCCTCTCGAAACAGGGAATACAGGACAAAATATTTGAAGACCTTTTTGGTGATTTACATGGTGACTTTGAACGATATTGAAAATGTGGACACTACGAAATTCCGCCTGATCGGCAGGAGTGTACTCTCGTACCGCTTTATTATTCCTCATTCGGCAAAACTTTTCGTCGGCGATATCCTGAAGATCACTGATACTGCCAAGAGGTATTCATTCTATGCAAAGGTAAGCGACCTTGTCCATGAAAGCAACTTTGCCGATGAAAACTGGGACACCCGCCCGTTCAGCGAGCACTTCTACGGCCTTGGTGAGGATGTGTTTATCGGGGTTGAAGCAGTTCCGCTCGGCTTTGTCGATGAGAACGGGATCTTCAAAAAACCCCGTACCATCCCGACCAAGTTCTCAGAGGTAAAGATTCCCGATGCAGCGGACTTTGCATTTCTCACAAAAGTCATGGGGGATATCGAAGTCGGTGTCATGAGGACCGGACAGGGCGTTCTTAAGGATCTTCCTGTCAAAATCCCGAGCAGGGTTCTCCCCCAGCACATGGGCATATTCGCAACCACCGGCATGGGCAAGAGCAATTTCATGAAGACCTTCTGTGCCTCCTGCATGAAGATGCAGAAGTTCGGCCTCCTGATGGTCGATCCCCACGGCGAGTAC
>PLLR01000020.1:1595-3389 GCA_003141335.1 Methanoregula sp.
CACCAGTATACCGGGCCGTATCCGCATATCGCAGAAAAACTCATATCCTTCCACCCCGGAACCCTTGGGGTCATCCAGCGCAGGTTGAAAAACATCGTGCAGGGCAACCGGAAATTCTTCCGCGAATCCGGCTCATGCGTTCCGGAAATTCTCAGCCACCTCCACAACAACAAAGTTGTCCTCATCGATATCCCCCGCATGGGTGAGCGCAGCGAACTCTTCGTCCTTTCGATGATCACCCGCAGGATCATGCAGGCACACCGCACATCGGCAGAGGAGTTTGGGATTGAAACTGAACCCACCGAACAGAAAAAAGTACTCATCACTATCGAAGAAGCCCAGCGGGTACTGGGGGCTGGCGGTTCATCTACCCAGATCTTCCGTGAATGCGCCATGGAAGGCCGGAAGTTCGGCGTCGGCCTCTGCGTCGTGACACAACAACCTAAGAACATTGACTCAAAAGTGCTCGCCCAGATCAACACCTTTGTCGTCATGGGCCTTGGCGACCGGGGAGACCGGGATATCATCATGGGGAGCGCAAAACAGGATTTGTCAAAAATGGAGATCGAGATCCAGACCCTTGACCAGGGAGAGGCAATCATCAGCACCATCGGCATCCCGTTCCCGGTCAGCACCCGCATCCATAAATTCGAGGATTACATCACGGAACTCAACAAGGAAAAGAAACAGCGGATTACCGATGGTCTCGCCACCGGGTTTTAAATCTCATATTATATCCGGATTTTTTTGTGATGACACCATTATATGCCAGCCCGGTACAAATGAAAAATAACAAAAATATCCCCTGGGTAAAAACTTCCCGGAACAATCCGTCATGTTTGAGAAAGTCCTGATCCCCACCGATCTGTCAGAACTGTCTGAGAAAATTGTTGCACGTACCGGAAGGATGAACAATATCCGGGAAATCATTCTTCTCCATATCCTGGACATTGGGGTACAAGACCGGGGCCGTAAGGATTTAGGCCAGGCAGGAAGTTCTGCTGTCAGCAACGCACGGGAAAAACTCAGCCACCAGCGGGAGCTGATAGAGAACCCGGCCATCGCTGTCAGGCTCATCGTCCGGGAGAGCGCGGATGACAGCATTCCTGAAGCAATCTTAAAAACGGCAGAGATCGAACGACCATCGTTAATCGTTATGGGGGCACGGAAAGGGTTGCTCTCGGGCAGTCTCCTTGGCAGCGGAGGNNCCTGAAGAACCAGGTGGCAACATATTTGCAAAGATTCTTTTTCCCCTCGATTTTTCAAAACCCGCAAAGGACGCACTGTCATATATTGCAATGCTTGACGGTATTTCTGAAGTGATCCTCCTTCATGTTATCAGGAAAATCGAACGACAGGAGAGCATGAACCTCCACGTCAGGGAAGTGGAAATGCGCCTCTCTGACGCACGGGAAATCCTCAGGAAAACCCGCCCTGATGTCAGGGTAAAGCTGATGGTCCGTTTCGGCAACCCGTTCCAGCAGATCTGCAGGGTTTCTTCAGACGAACAGGTGTCCCTGATCATGATGTCCAGGTTCGGGAAGATGGATTACATAAAAAAGATCCCGCTGGGAATCACCACGTCAAAGGTGGCCCGGGAAGCAAAAAAACCGGTGCTTGTCATATTTACCGATATACACCTGGATATCCACGTGCGGGAGCTGAGCACCGGTGAGTTCTATTTTGCAGAAAAGATCTGGATTGACTACCACCAGACAAAATCGGATCCCGGTACCGATCGCATATTCTGTGTCTTTGTTGAGGATACTCCGGTGAGTGTTGCCCGCTGCAAAC
>PLLR01000004.1 GCA_003141335.1 Methanoregula sp.
GGGAAAATTACCGTCTGGAAAATCCGAAAAAGGCCGGTCGTTTGCATAATTAAAAAAGGAGTTAAGAGTCTTGAAGAAAAATAAACGGTCCAGTACGAAGGGAGCGAAACCGGGGCTCACATCACCCGGTCGGATCCCGGGCACCGGATCCATAACAGAAAAACCCGCGACCGCACAAAAATACATCCACCGCAGAATTGTTATCAGGAGCGCACAATTCGTGCCGGAAATTGCCGGAGATCTGCCATGACACGGGGACGCATTCCTGTCAGGGCCCTCAGGGAAGCTGAGCCGATTGCGGAGAAACGGGGTGTGGTCCAGCATTACCAGCGCGAACCCGGCAGTATCTGTGATCTTTCGATCATGAGCCCGGGCATAGTATCGCATGTCCGGATCAAATGCGTGCGCCGGTTCTGCTGTACGGTTGAAGAGATGGGACGGGAACTTGCCGCAGAGATTGCGGCGCTCCGGATCATTGCGTCATCGCGCGAGATCTCCCGCGAGCTCTGGCTCTGTTCGCCCCGGTACGCATGGCGGTTTTTCCGGGTCCTGGACCAGTCACTCACAGAACTCGGGCGGGACGGCATGCCGCTCCTGACGACGGGACCCGGAGCTGGCATGCCAATCGCCGGCCCGGCACCTGTCGGGAGACCGGGAAGTACTCCCGTTTCATGATATTCCGGTTCCTGCGTCACAGTATACCCATCTTACCTCGGAGAATACCTCCTTTGGGACAGGGGAGGAACCCATAGACGGTAATTTCTCAAATTGGGCTCATTTTGGATAATGGGGCTCATTTTGAACGAATTCTCCGGATCGTTGTCTGACACAGAAACGGGAAACGTGCTTAATTCGCGGGAAATGGATGTAAATTCATCCGGATATGACTGATATGAGCCCGGTTAAGGAGGAATAAGGACGGAGCTGAAAAGTGCGCAAACAGGCTCAATTGGATGGCGGATCGGTCGTGGGATCACTGGATATTACTGGCAGGGAATACAGGTGGGGATTTTGATCCACTACTCCATTTGCGGAAAATGGAGATATATATTTTACAATTTGTCCATTTTTGGCTCAGTTTGCCTCAAATCCCTATAAGACGGACCCGGAAAAGTGCGCTAACAGACCCTTTTGGATTGAGGATCTGTTCTGGGATTACGGGATATTACTGGAGGGTGATCCAGGAGGGGGTTTTGGGGGGTGTCCGGAATGGAGGGAAAACCGGCTCATGGTATGTCGAGAAACTCACGACAGAGTGGCGAGCCCGCTCCAAGGACCAGCAGACTGCCCAGCGGTTTTATCCCTCATGCTACAATGAAACAATAAAAGCCGAGCAGATGACCTCAGTCCCGTTACCGGGGACTGTGGATGTATCCAGGTGCACGCGGGTTACTGCGGATGTGGGGAAGTGCTCGGTGTGCGGGTTGGTGAGGGCTGAGTGGATTGATTGCGAGGCTGGAGTGAAGTTGTGCGAGCATTGTTACGGGAGGGGGGTTGGGAGGCTTATTGGGCAGGGCTTGGGTTTTGTTGAAAGGAAAACTTTTTTTAAAAAATACAAATGCCTAAACCTTTTTTGATTCAGAGACCATGATTAATTATTAGTCGGGTCAATGGATTCACTGCAGAAACCAGCCCGGCCCGGATGGAAGCCGCTGGTGAAGATTGAGCATTATCATATGGGGGCAAATAAAATAATGAGGGCAACGAAGTGATGGAAACCGCAGCACTGGAGACATTGATTGCACAGGGCGAATCCCTTGAACGGGAATTCAAATCGGATTCGCGCCGGGAGTTCACCGACAAGGAGATCTATGATGAGATCGTGGCTCTGGCAAATACCGATGGGGGTATGCTGCTGATCGGTATCGAGGATGACAGGACCATCACCGGCTCACGGCCCCGGCACGGTAAATCAACCGATGTTAACAAACTGAAATCCGCAATTTTCCATAATACCGTGCCCAATATTAATACGAGAGTTTCTGTCGTCTCTCATCCCAACGGAAATGTTCTCGTGGTTGAGGTGGATCGATACCCGGAGATCTGCTCAACAACATCAGGGAAAACGCTGCGACGTGCGATTGGATCCGATGGGAAACCCCAAACGGTCCCCTTCTATGCAAGGGATCAGGTCTCCAGAAGGGTGGATCTCGGACTCCTTGATTTCTCTGCACAACCGGTGGATACTGCAACATTTGATGATTTTGATCCTCTTGAGTTTGAACGGGTGCGTCAGACCGTTACCAAACTACGGGGTGACAGGACACTTCTCGAACTCTCCAACGAAGAGCTTGCAAAAGCCCTGCGTCTCGTAGAAACCCGCAATGAAGCACTCGTGCCGAATGTTGCGGGACTTCTTCTGCTGGGTCGCCTTACGTCAATCCAGCGGTTTTTACCCACCCATGCAGTGCATTTTCAGGTTCTTGACATCCAGGGAGATGTGCGGTTGAATGATGCGTTCCATGAGCCCATCGTAAAAATCATCGAGGAGATTGAATCCCGGTTTAAAGCAAGGAACGAGGAGCGGGAAAAGATCGTCGGGCTCCTGCGGTACCCGATACCGGATTATTCGCCCATCGGGTTCCGCGAGGCAGTCAATAATGCCCTTCTTCACCGGGATTACAGCCGCATGGAGAGCATCTACATCCAGTGGCAGCACGATCATATCCTCATTACGAATCCCGGTGGATTTCCTGAAGGGATCACTGCCGAGAACATTCTGGTCCATGAACCCAAACCCCGGAATACCCGGCTTGCAGAAGCGTTTAAGCGGATTGGGATAACTGACCAGACCGGCCGGGGGGTAGACAAGATATACATGGGACAGGTCCGGTATGGGAGACCTCCACCGGATTATTCACGGAGTGACAATGCTGCGGTACGCGTTGTTATACCGGGCGGAGAATCGTCACTTGATTTTGCTGCGTTCATTTTTGAAGAGGAGCGAAACGGTAAGGTCTTCTCGCTCGATGATCTGCTGGTCATAAATGAGCTGTACTATGACCGGCGGATTGATGCGCCATTCGCCGGGAAATTGATCCAGAAGGGGACGGCCGAAGGTCGCAGGGTTCTCGAACATCTGCACGAACTCGGGCTCGTGGAAGGACGCGGGGAACGGGGTGGCAGGGTGTATCATCTGCCGGCTTCGCTCTACAAACGGTTCCATATGAAAGCAGAATATGTGCGGGCAAAGGGGTTCGAGCCGCTCCAGCAGGAGCAGATGATCATCGAGTACGTAAAAGAGCACGGGACCATCCGAAGAGCTGAAGTAGCGGATCTCTGTAAAATCAATGACGTTCAGGCAAAACACCTGCTTCGCCGCATCACCGGAAAATATTCGCAATTCCAGCAGAAAGGAGTCAAACGGGGGACCCATTATGTATGGGTGGATTAACCGGTTTAATCGTAATGTCCATTAGTTATGGACATATCCATAACCATGTCCCCGCAATATGGACATGTCCATAATGTGTCCATAACCATGTCCCTTGGTATTAGACATAGTCTAATACCAATAGATACATCATCCATTGGTTGTACGTATTCCGGTAAAGTACTTTCGGTTTATTTTAAGGGAGTTGGGGGAGTTGTGCAACAGCCTCTGTGGATGCTCTCCTCAGGCAGGCAAAGTAAAATTGTCTAAAAGCCACTTCCAGACCGGCTTGATAATGATGGTTTTCCCCTCGGAGTTTAGAGTATCTTCCTGATCATACGTAAGGATTATTCCCTGCGTCAGCCTGAATTCAGCCATTGCCTTAAGAAGACCTCCTGTTTCCCGGTCCCTGTTTTCATTCGTGAATTCATAGCAGACCTGGATCGCGCCGGTGATCTTCTTTTTGTCTTTGAGAATGAAATCGCATTCCTGATCCCCGGTAAAGTAAAAAATTTCATTGCCGCTTCTCCTGAGTTCGATAAAGACAATATTCTCAAGTATCCTCCCTTTGTCCGGGGAAAGGGAAAAGCCGCTTATGGCGCTGAATGCCGTATCGATGATATAGATCCTGCGGGGGGAATTGAGCTGTTTTTTTACCGAATAATCAAACCGCAGGAGTTCAAAGAACAGGTATGCCCCACTGAGATACGAAATATACTCCTTGACGGTGATTGCATTCATCAGCCCGAGGCTTTTTTTTAAGGAATTGTAGGTGAAGGGAAGGGTGATTGTAGAGGCAAGGATTCCCACGAGTTCCCGTACGAGCCGCTGTCTCCGGATGGAGTACCGGGCGATAATGTCCCGGTAAAGGATGTTGTCGTACAGGGTCTGGATATAATCGC
>PLLR01000067.1:0-1099 GCA_003141335.1 Methanoregula sp.
GCAATACCGATGGGGTGAAAGAGTCCTGTACCGACAAAAAGAATCTCATCTGCCCCGGTCGCTTTTGCGGCAGCAAAATTACACCCGAGCACCTGTCCACGGTTCGGTGTGCGCCCGCCACCTTCTGCAACAATACTGGTAATCCTTTTTGCATGCAGGAACGCTTCCATTGCAGGGATCAGGTGGACATGCTGGACCGTGGTGACAAGACCAACAGTCCGTCCTTTCAGGAAGGGGAGTGCATTCTCCAGCACCGCGACATCAAAATGTATCCGGTAGGGTTCGAAGATTACCTGCGGCTGGTTATCGACAGGCGAATGTCCGAAATGGACGAGCACATCAGCGAATGTGAGGGTATCAAGTGCAAGATCGCAGGCACCATAACAGGGATCACCGCTTACAATCACGTCAAAACCGGCATCTTTCAGTGCGGCAGCCACATCTGCTGAACGCCTCTTTAACCCTTCGGGGAACTGGAGAGCGACACGTTTTACTCCCTTCTTTTTTAAGTTTTCAATAAGATCAGAGGTGCCGTTCAACTACATGCACCTTTTCTGTCACTTCGATTTTTACCAGTGACTTATACGGGCGCCCGATATCCGGGTCACCCCGCTGAATTGCAATGCAGACATCCACGACTTCAGCGCCGGCAATTTCAAGGGCTTTTAAAAGAGCCTTCATCGTGCCGCCAGTACTGATAACATCGTCAATGATCACAACCCGGTCTCCCTCGTACACCCCGTTGAGGTAGAGCTCCCCCTTTGAATAGCCGGTTGTCTGGTGAACGGCGATTTCACCAGGTAATTTGTATTCCCTCTTGCGCATGATTGTCATGGGGATATCGGTCATGGTTGACAGGATCGAACCGATGTGAATACCCATCGCCTCAACAACAACAATTTTTTCTACTCCGGTTAAGTCGAGCATCCTGACCATTGCAGTGCAAACTTCACGGAGGAGTGCGGGATCAACGATGGGTACACCATCGGTAATCGGGTGAATGAAATAGTTATATTCTCCCCGCTTCACCAGGGGGCAGGTCTCGAGGGATTTTACGAGTTTATCAAGCATGCATTTCACCAATGTCTTTTAAAAATGC
>PLLR01000067.1:1173-6623 GCA_003141335.1 Methanoregula sp.
TCAACACCAAGGTAGTCAAGCACAGCAAGCGCCCCGACAACGGGAGCACCAGGACGGGTACCAGCGAGTGTGTATTCCTGTTTTACCGAGAGATAGGGGGTATCGATATTGAGCGTGTGGAGTATATCCGGTTCCCGGGTGAGCAGGCAGCCGGCAGGGATGGTACTCATACCCATCTTGTGCGGATCAACAGCAATGGTCGTGACGCCCGGGACTGCAAAGTCAAAGGGGATGGGGTGTTTGAGAAATGGGATCACCATACCCCCAAAGGCTGCATCTACATGGAAGAATACCTCGTGTGCATCTGCGATCTTTGCCAGATCAGCAATCGGGTCAACCATGCCATATTCGGTAGTGCCGGCGATACCTACAAGACAGATCGTGTTCCTGTCAATCTGCTCAGCCGCTTTTTCTGCGTCCATCCGGAAATCAGCACCAAGCGGTACGGTCCGTATCTCAAGACAGAGGAGATCGCAGGCCTTCCTGAATGAGAAGTGAGCTGACTCTGGTACAACTATGTTGGGGTACGAAACCTCATTTTTTTGTGCTTTTGCGAGACGAAGTGCCTGGATATTTGATTCGGTACCTCCCGATGTTGCATATCCACCCGCCTCAGGAAGATGGAAGAGAGTACCAAGTCGCTCAATGAGGAGCCGTTCGAGCGATGCCGTACCCTGGAAAAGCCCGGGGTCGCCAAGGTTTGTTTCCATGAACATGCAATGCGCCCGCACTGCGACTGGATGGGGGAGCGTGCACATGGAGCTCAAAATATAGTTGTGGTCAGTATCCTCCCGTTTTTTTTGGGAGAAAAAAGAGAAGAGTTCTTCTTCAGAACAACCCTTATTCAGCATCGCGGTTTCTCGCAGCCTCAAGGATAATACGCTTTTCTGTGCGGGCAACCGCCTCGCGGATCTTGGCGATTGCATCAATGTTTGCCGAGATACTTGATATCCCGTGCTCAACGAGCCATGCTGCCATCTTCGGGTCAGAGCCTGCCTGCCCGCAAATTGAACACTCGACATTATATTTCCGGCACACCTGGATTGCAGTGTGGATCAGGTGAAGCACTGCAGGATGCTGGGGATTGTACATATCAGCAACATTTTCGTTGTTCCGGTCAATTGCCAGCGTGTACTGGACAAGATCGTTGGTCCCGAAAGATGCGAACCTGATGCCACACTTAATGAAGTCCTCGATCATGATCGCGCTTGACGGTATTTCGATCATAATACCGAGCGTGACGTTTTCCACATCAACACCGCATGCCTTCATCATCGCCTTTGCCGCGACAAACTCGTCGGGGTGGGAGACCATCGGGAACATGATGCCGAGATTTTCATAACCCTCCTTCCAGAGGCGCTTGAAAGACTCAACCTGAAGACGGAACTGATCCGGGCTCTGGATGTCGCGCCGGATTCCCCGCCAGCCGAGCATAGGGTTATGCTCATGAGGTTCGTTCTCTCCTCCCATCATGTTCCGGAACTCGTCAGTCGGGGCATCCAGTGTCCGCACCCAAACCGGTTTACCGGGGAATGCATCGAGTACGATCTTGATGCCATCGTGGAGTTCCCTGACAAAATCCTCCTCCTTGTTGTTGGTGATGAACCAGCCTGGTGTCTTGTTGAGCCCAAGGATCAGGTGCTCTATCCGCAGTAACCCGACACCATCTGCCCCGGTCGCTGCAGCCCGGGCTGCTGCTTCGGGAATGGAAACATTCACCTTTACGGATGTTGCGGTTATGATATTTGCATGCCCTGCAACGCCCTGTTGTGCGGCAGCTGCCGGCGCGGGAGCAGCATGGGCAATCTCACCTTCATAAATGAGACCTTTCTCGCCATCAACCGTAATAAGCTGCCCTTTCTTCAGTACATTGGTGGCATTCTTCGTTCCTACGACTGCCGGGGTACCCAGTTCACGGCTGACGATTGCCGCATGGCAGGTCAACCCTCCCTCATCAGTGATAATTGCGGCGACCTTGCGCATCGCCGGTACCATGTCAGGGCTTGTCATCTTCGTGACGAGAATGTCGCCCTCTTTTACACTACCGGTGTCTTTTACATCCCGGATGATGACGACCCTGCCGGAAGCGATCCCGGGTGCCGCCCCCTGTCCCTGCAGAATAATCTTTGCGCTCTGTTTTTGTCCTGGCAGCATCTCCTTTGCCTCTTTCTTGCTCCCTATGGTGGTGATAGGGCGGGACTGGAGGATATAAATCGTTCCGTTGACAATGCCCCATTCTACATCCTGAGGGATACCATAATGGTTTTCTGCGATCTTGCCATACGTGGCAAGTTTTGTAATTTCTGCCTCAGACAATACCTGTGCATCCTGCCGGGCACCCACTACGTCCACAATCTTAGTGCCATGGTCCCCGTCAGCGATGATCTCCACTTTCTTATTCGAAACCAGTATGTCGACAACTTTCTCCGACCGCTGGTCAAAGACATATTTATCCGGTGAAACCGAACCGGAAACAACCGCTTCACCAAGACCCCACGACCCCTCGATAATCGTGAGAGGCTCGCCGGTAATCGGGTGGGATGTAAACATGACTCCTGCCTTTTCTGAGTGAACCAGTTGCTGGACGACCACGGAAATGTTCACCGTGTGGTCATCAAATCCCTGCTTGGCGCGGTAATAGATAGCCCGCGCCCCGTACAGCGATGCCCAGCACTTCTGCACAGCATCGAGGAGGGCGGCTTCCCCTTTGATATTGAGATAGGTCTCCTGCTGCCCGGCAAAACTTGCATCCGGCAGATCTTCTGCAGTGGCGCTCGAACGGACCGCCACGATAAGATCTTCGGAATTCATCTTTTTGTAAGCTTTTCGTATATCGTCTTTTAAGGCTGCCGGCATCTTTGCCTTGAGCACCATCGTCTTTGCGCCGTTGGCAGCTTTTTCGAGTGCCTCGTTATTTTCGACATCAAGTCGTTCGTATGATGCAAATAGCTTCTTTTCAAGACCGGTCTCGACTAAAAACCTTCGGAAGGCCTGAGCAGTTACCATGAAGGCTTTCGGGACGGGTAGACCGATGGATGCCATCTCACCAAGAGACGCTCCTTTACCGCCAACCGAAATGATATCTTCCTTCCTGATCTCCTCAAGCCACAGGATATTGGGAACCTCGTTCAATGCTCGCACCACTTATGATCTTATGTTACCCTTGTTAATAATTATCATCGCCCGTTTTGTTAATTGTGGAAAAATCGGGGGAACGGGTTTTTTTAATCTTGAGAGAAACGTCGGCCTTCGTGTAAAGAATAACCCTCTTTAAGTACGGTGCAGATAATATAATGGTTTTTATGGTAAAAGCGAGAGTGCTCGTCAGCGATCCGCTGGCTGAAGAGGGGCTCGAAATCTTAAAAAAGGCCGTTGACGTGGATGTCAAAACGGACTTAAAAGAGGACGAGCTCTTAAGGATCATCGGGGACTACGATGCCCTGCTCGTGCGGAGCAGCACGGAAGTCACGGCAAAGGTGATCGAGGCAGGGAAACGGCTGAAGTTTATCGGTCGTGCGGGCGTTGGCGTGGACAATATCGATATGGATGCGGCTACGCGCAAAGGCATTATCGTTGCCAATGCGCCGGAAGGCAACACCCTTGCTGCAACCGAGCACACCATGGCAATGATGCTCTCGCTCGCAAGAAACATCCCTCAGGCAACCGCGAGCCTGAAAAAGAAGGAATGGAAACGCAGCAAGTTCATGGGCGTGGAACTCAACGAGAAGGTGCTTGGCATTGTCGGGTTCGGGCGTATCGGGCGCGAGCTGGCAAAACGGGCAATCGCGATGGACATGAAATGTGTGGCCTACGATCCGTTCATTTCCAAGGAGCGGGCAGCCCAGCTCGGGGTTGAGATGATGTCGGTTGAAGACCTCTTCAGGGTCGCCGATGTGATCACGGTGCACACGCCTTTGATCGCGGAAACAAAACACCTCGTCAACGCGAAGAGTATTGCGACGATGAAGGATGGTGTGCGGATCATCAACTGCGCACGCGGCGGCATCATTGATGAAAAGGCGCTCTACGATGCGGTCAGGAGCGGCAAAGTGGCGGGTGCTGCGCTCGATGTCTTTGAAACCGAGCCTCCGGGCGAATCCCCGCTGCTCACGCTCGACCAGGTCATTGTGACCCCCCATCTCGGGGCAAGCACGGTCGAGGCACAGGTGAATGTGGCAGTTTCCGTTGCAAAGCAGTGCATCGAGGTCTTAAACGGCGGCTCTGCGAAGTACGTGGTCAACGCCCCGATGGTCCCGCCGGAACTGGCGGAAGTGCTCGAACCCTACGCCCAGCTTGCCGAGAAGATGGGCAGGTTTGTTATCCAGATCGCAAGCGGGCGGCTTTCATCCGTGGAGCTCATCTACGGCGGCGAACTGTCCGCTTACGCGGGGAGCATGAAGTATATCACCCGGCTTGCCCTCAAGGGGATTCTCGACCCGGTCCTCCAGCAGCCGGTCAATCTCGTGAACGCGGATTTCATTGCAAAGGAACGCGGGATCTCGGTCAGCGAGACGGTCACGCAGGAATCCAGCGGATTCAAGAATCTCATCACCATCCGGATCAAGACTGATAAGGGAGAAGAAACGGTCAGCGGCACGGTGTTTTTCAAGGGCCGCAGCCGCATTGTCGCCGTCGGCGGCTACACGATGGATATGATTCCCGAAGGCTACGTGATAGTTTCACGGCACCTTGACAAGCCCGGGGTTATCGGGCGTGCATCCACGATCCTCGGGAAATGCAATATCAACATTGCCGGCATGCAGGTGGGACGGGTCCAGCCCGGCGAGCAGGCGATCATGATCCTGAACGTGGACAGCGAAGTACCCGCAGAAGTGATGGAGGAGATCCGGGGGATGCCGGGGATATTTACCGCAACGTTTGCTAAGATTACGGGTGGGAAGATTTAGGGGATTCTTTTTAAAAAAAGATACACTATGGATGGTGTGTATTTTTATGGGATATGCGGTCAAATTGACTGTGCGCAAAAGTTGAAGATCCCATAGTTGGTCATAACCCATCATCAGATTCAACATCCGCATGCCACACAATTGTGACCCGTGAACGTTTAACGGCAGTCTACGCAGTGAACGACGCGGTCAAGATCGCCGTTCTTGATTGATTCACACACAAACATCCTCTCCCGCTCACCAGTCAATAAAATAATTATTTTTGTTCCTCGATATCACATTTTGTCCCTATCAACTCCTGCATAAATTCCGTTGTTAATCGTTCAGGGTCGCCTTTTAGTTNNATTTTCCTGCGTTCTTCTTCAGAACGTTTTTTGCCTTTATTTCCCTCGCTGATTTTCCTGCGTTCTTCCGGGTCTTCGTATCTTTTCTTCTGTGACTCGCTGATTTTCCTGCGGGTTTCTTCAGACACCATTTTAAATCCTAAACCTTTTCATCCGGCACCAGCAACCCGTTCGTGTGGCACTACTGCCATCCGACTTT
>PLLR01000067.1:6737-6874 GCA_003141335.1 Methanoregula sp.
TCTCTGTGGACCCTGAGAGAATAAAGCGGGTGATGAGGGTTTGATGCCTTCATTTTTTTGATATACTGATAGGGGGATTCCCTGATAGTGTGGATCGCACTAACGACTTTTTTCGCGATTTCCGGCTTGAGTTTGCT
>PLLR01000122.1 GCA_003141335.1 Methanoregula sp.
GCCAAACGGGGCACCACTCCCGCCACCAGTAGCACCGCCACCACTACGTGCATCAGGACAACCGCCACACGCTCAGGTCCCCTCCGGCTCTCATGTGAAATCGGGCATGCGGTCATGGATAGCAAAAATCTATGCGATGCGGTAAATAGGTTGTGAAATATTCTTGCGGGAGAATCACCGGATCCTTAGCTGGCCTCGCCGATATCCGGTCTCTCCAGCCATTTCCAGAGCGGCACGTACCGGATCGTCCCCGTCATCCCGAACCACTCGGCCACTTCGGTCTTCTCCTCCTGTTCCGAAAGAATGAGGAGATTGTTGCACCGCAGCTCGCGTGATGCTTTCAGGAGCGCCCGAATCTCACGGGACTGTGTCCGCTCGTCATGCATATCGGCACAGACCTGGATGAGCGCCGTGATCCGGTTCTGTTGCTGCACGACAAAATCCACTTCCTCCTGCTGGGCATTCTTCCAGTACCAGAGTGAAGCTTCGTTCTGCTGCTGCAATCTCCATAGCTCGATAGCAACGAGATTTTCGTACAGCTTCCCGCGATTTTCCGACACACGGAACGCCTTTGCTGCCACAAACCCGGTGTCTGTACAGTAGATCTTCTTGTTGGCCGAAACCTGTTCCCGTACCTTGAAAGAGAAACGGGGGAGGGAGAAGAAGAGGAAAGCTTGCTCAAGATACCCGAGATATTTCCGGACGGTCATCGGGCTTTTGCTCCGGGTGACCCGGGCAAGCGATGTATAGGAATATTCGGAAGAGACGTTGGACAGGAGGTACGTGGCAAGGTTTTCGATTCCCTGTACCGAGCGGACATGAAACCGCTTGACAATATCCTTGTACACGATGGAATCGAACAGGGTGACAAGGTAATCACGAGCAGGAAATTTTTTTACCAGTGGTTCGGGAAACCCACCGCTATGAGCATACTGGTACAGGGCCGATACTTTCTCTTGCGTGGTAAGTTCATGCGGCGAGAGGCTGAGGTACTCGCGGAAGGAAAACGGCATGATGGTCGTCTGGAGGTAACGCCCTGTGAGGTAGGTGGCAAGCTCGGAGCTGAGCAGGTGTGAGTTGCTTCCGGTGATAACGAGATCATAGCCCTGCCGGGCAAGCCGGTTGACGAAAATCTCCCATTTCGGGAGATTCTGGATCTCGTCAAGGAGCAGTGCTTTTGGGTTCCCGTACACAGAGTCGACAGCGACAAGGATCTCGTCATATTCCGGAAGATCAGCCAGCCTCTCGTCATCGAAGTTGACATACCCGAAATTCCGGTTGCGGGAGAGATGGTGGATAGCAAAGAACGATTTTCCTGCCCGTCGCGGACCGATTATTACCTTGATGAGGGGGCTGTCTGCTCCGGTTATCCCGGTCACCCGTTCGATGTAGGGTTCGTCAAGGGTTCTTTTCAGGTCCCGCTCCTGAACGAGAAGGATGTCACGGACGGTCATAATCTGCACATCTTAATTAGTATAATGGATGAAAATAGATAAAATTACCTATTAAGTGTATTGGGAATTAAATAAAATCCAAATCTTCCGGGTGGGGAACAGAAAGAATCACCGGCTGGCCGGGAAAACCGGCCTGCCTTCCGGTTCCGGAGTAACTCAGCCCTTTCCGGTACCTCTCACTCTTCCAAAAACTCCGGTATGTGAAAGTTCCGGTGCCCGTCATGTATCGGCAATTGCCAAACGGCATGCGATCACCGGCCCACGGCTGCCCCCCTTCCACGAGAGCCGGCCAGCCCCCGGGTTTCAGCGGGGACGGGTGGGGCCTGCCTTCCGGTTCCGGCCTAGCTGAGCCCATTCCGTACCACACCGCGTGGGTCTCCTCCGGGTCTGCGACGACACCGAAGAACAGTACCTCGACCGGCGCGATGAGCAGGAGAAGGGTGGGCAAATACTATTTGTTCAAGTCACAAAATCGATATGCTAGAAATAATACCTGCTCCCCAGCAGGGCATATCCTCCATCATCCGTTTTGAGAAGCGAATCAAAACGATTCGTCGGATTGCCCTGGCTCTTATCAGCAATTATGGAATTCATCGTTCTTTCAGGTATCAGACTGATCAATTCAGAAGAAATATCGCTCTGATAAAAGATCCATGGGGGTAATCCCGAAACGTTTGTCAGCAGTTCCTGCTGAATCAAATGACCATTATTGTCGAGCCGTGCATACACGGTATCTACCGGCATATTGCCTTTGGATCTGTTACTTTGTTCATGGGACTGATAGATGATATCATATCCCTGGTTTGCAGATTCATGCAAGCCCAGTAAATCATTATTACAAAACACGAAGTTGCATATACCAAGCGGGGAGTCCCAGATAATTGAAGAATTGGCGTCTGTTTTTTCGATCAGTATTTGTTTCCCTCCGCCTGGCTGGTCGCTGTAAAAAAATTTCCCCAGCAGGAGTTCCCCATCATGTGTTTGTATGAGGGATGTCGTCCCATCCATATTTTCCCGGGCATATGTTTTCTCCGTCAAAACCGTCCCATTCTGCGAAAGTCTGGAGATTACAACCGGTTGCCATATGTTGGCATAATTATCTCCGATCATTATCAGGTCGCTTCCGGAGGTCCGGGTAATGGAACGCAGGGTAATCAGAGGATGCTCCCCTCCGGGAGTCTGGTTTATCTGATCCGAAATATCCAGGATCCTTTCCATTGATCCTGAAGTGTCGAAATTATACACACGTCCATGTCTGCAAAAAACCGAATATCCCCCATCATTTCGCTGAATAATGGCAAGAATTTCTCCCGTTTGACCTGCTATTCTTCTTTCCCAGAGAAGAGTTCCGCTACTATCAGTTTTAAGTAATCTGATATTATCTCCGTAACTATTGGAAAAAAAGCCCGCAATGAAAAATCCTTTATCCGAAGTCTGGATAAACCGATTGGATGGGGAGAGTGACTGAGCAGTAGAATAGTCCTTATTGTCGATAACGGTTGTCCACTGAACTTTTTCAGTGCTATCCAATTTCGTTATTACCGTTTCAGTTTTTTTAAAAGAACTCTCAATACATCCGGCAAAAGAAGTGACTGTAATGCATAAACAGAAAATCGCGATAATATTAACGATCTTTTTCATTTTGAAAATACCTCTCCTTTTCAAAAAAATTGTGTTTTTACGTATCATTAGATTCTATTCATCAGGGAGACCGCCAACGCACAGTCTCCTCCGGTTCTCAGGTGAAATCGGGCGTGCGGTCATGTTTGAGAAAAATCTGTGCGGTGCGGTAAATAGGTTGTGAAATATTCTTGCGGGAGAATTCGGGCGGTACCCGGTTAGTTCCAGAGTAGCTCAGCCCCCTCCGGTACCCGCTTATTCTCCAAAATCTCTGGTAAGTGCACGTTCCGGTGCCCGTCGTGTCCCGGCAATTGCCAAACGGTCTCCTCACCCCGGCCCCCGGCTGCCCCCCCCCGCGAGACCCGGCCAGCCCCCGGCACACCGGCCCGGGCTGATCCCTGGGCAGGGAACATGAGTGCAACGGACATCCATTTTGTAACTGCGAAAAAAACCGTAGTCATCGCCAGCTATATTTCCTCATTTGATACACGGGTGACTATGAATCAAAAACAGGCCGGCATATGGATTCTGGTCTCCATTGCCATCGCCTTTATACTGATATCAGGCTGCTCCGACCCGGCGCAAAAACCTGCTGTGAACTCTTCACCGACCGGTTCCCCGCAGGACACGAGTATAATAACTCCGGTACCCGCGACAACAAATTCCGGGAATATACAGGATGAACAGTCCGTCGCAGTGGCAAACAACCTGTTTGCATATGACCTGTATGCAACCCTTGCCAAAAACCCGTCCAACGCCGGGCATAACCTGTTTTACTCCCCGTTTTCCATCTCATCCGCACTTGCCATAACCGGAGAAGGGGCGAAGGGAAAAACCGCAGACGAGATCTTCTCGGTATTTTACCTCCCAAAAAATGATACCGTCCGTCAGTCGGGCTTTGCCCGGATCAATGAGGGGATCAATACCGCAAATGCAGGGTTTACCCTCAGGACTGCAAATGCACTCTGGGCCGAAAAGAGCTATCCCTTCCTCCCGGCATTTACCGGTATTGCCCGGAAGTACTATTCCGCCAATGTGACGAACCTCGATTTCAAAAATACCCCGGAGGAATCCCGGGCAACAATCAACCAGTGGGTTGAACAGAAGACCGAAAATAAGATCCGCGATCTCCTGCCCTCCGGAAGTATCGATTCCCTCACCCGGCTGGTCATCACCAACGCGGTCTACTTCAAAGGAACCTGGGTCCGGCAGTTCGATGCAGCCCGTACACAGGATGCTGATTTCCGGACAGAAACCGGAACAACCGTAAATGTCCGGATGATGCAGGACACCGGTGAAGAATCGGAATATCCCTATGCCGAAACCGACAGCGTCCAGTATATCGAGCTGCCCTATACCCATAATTCCGGAAAAGCCTTATCGATGATTGTTATCCTCCCGAAAAGCGATGACCTCAAACCCGCCGAGGCAGTCCTTAATGACAGTAACCTGTCAGCACTGCAGGACTCCGCAAATTCCCGGCGCGTGATGCTGTACCTTCCGAAATTCCATATGGAAACCGAGTACCGGCTGCCCGATACCCTGAGTGCCATGGGGATGCCCACGGCATTTACTTTTGGAGCTGCGGATTTCTCCGGTATGGACGGGACAACGAACCTGTACATCAGCGATGTTATCCACAAGGCGTTTATCGATGTGAACGAGGAAGGGACCGAGGCTGCTGCAGCGACTGCGGTTGTCATGGGATGGGGTGCGGCTCCCTCAGGTGCAAATCCGCCAACCTTCCGGGCCGACCACCCGTTCGTTTTCCTGATCCAGGATAAAGAAACCGGAACGATCCTTTTTATCGGTCGGGTGGCAAACCCGGCCGGTTCCTGATTTTTTTACCCGGTTCCGCTCACACTCCCAAACGATCCGGTAACCGCACATTCCGGTGCCCTTGTGTACCGGCAATCGCCAAACGCCCCGCTCACCGGTCTACGGCTGCCACCCTTACGCGAGAGACCAAAGCCGGTCATATTCGCCCCGCTTCCTATCAGCTTCTATACTTTCATAGTGGAGAATTATTATGACTCTCACCGACCTCCTCATCCCCGCCATCGCGTTCATCCTCGGGCTCATCGCCGTATACCTCTTCTTCCGCCAGCAGATCAGCGTGTACGAAGAGCGGGCGCGAAACGATCTCGAACGCTGGAAGCTCGAATGCACAAGCGATATCCGGAAGGATTCCGTCAATCGCTCGCGTTCAACGCTGAAGGGCAGGATCTCCGAGCAAATTATTTTTATCCAAAAACTTTTTTTCCAGACCATTGCATCAACCACAAACCCATTGAGATATGAAGGGAACAGCTTAGTCTGGCAATGAGAAAATCAGGCAAGAACAAGGAATATCCTCACGTCGATACCTGGAACTATATCCCCCTCAAAGAATTTCTGACAAATTCTTCTTATCTTCAGGTTCCAACTGACCTTTCCAGAATCGAAGGGTATTGCATGCTAAATGTAGAATACAGCATGAGTAAAGACCGGTATGATTATGAACTAAAATCCAATGGTATTTTTACACGTAAAAGGAATGATAGGTTTGATCCAACGAAGGATCCGGATCCGTACCCTGAAGGCTGCCCCCGGTTAATCAGATCGAAGTGTATCGGTTGCAGGCATTTTGCATGGTGCGATCCTGATGATGACAGAACTCCGGTAAAAAAATCTGATGATTATCATCAACCTATTTGATGAATCGGAATATGCTGTATTAAATTACCGTTGAATTTTTTCAATTAATTCGCTATAGATTTGAATCATCCGATAAACACCTTTCCCACCCCCTTACCGGGCAGCCCGGTCGTCCGCTCCATCCCTCTCCTATCTGGCGTGCGGCTGCGACTGAGCGTGAGGTGGCGGGCCGGCGGTGCGAGCGGTTGTAAGCAGGGGGTGCCTGGGATAGTTATAATGGGATATGCTTGAAAATACATCGTGAGGGTATCTTGAAGTCGCATATATCCGGAAACACTATTACGAAAATACATTAATGTACGAATTGCATAGTTTGACAGAGGATATTGTGATTGCAGGGATGTGGGAGATGAACGATAAAAAATATCCGGTGTACCGGCATCTGACATTTCGCATCCATGCATTACGGCAGATGTTCCAGCGGAGAATCTCTGATTCTGATATTCGTGAACTACTCGGACTTGGAACAATCATAGAAGAATATCCTGATGATGTACCGTATCCCAGTTGTCTCATTTCAGGGACGGTGAACGATCGTCCACTTCACGTCGTCATGGCATACAATAATGTAGATCGTGAAGCTATTGTTATCACAGCATACGAACCAGACCCGGATACATGGTCTGAAAATTATACACGGAGAAGATCATGAAGTGCGTCATCTGTAAACACGGGAATACCAAAAAGGGCACGACAACCGTCACCTTTGATCGTGACGGAATGACCCTTGTCGTAAAAGATGTCCCTGCCCAGGTCTGCACAAACTGCGGCGAGGATTACGTGGATGAGCATGTTGCTCACGAAATCCTTACCATCGCAGAACGCATGGCAAAAAGCGGGGCACAGGTGGATGTACGAAGGTACGTTCCCGGCTCTGCGATGCCGTGTTAACCAAACCTGCTTTTTTCTGTATATCAAACGATAGGCTCTCCCGTTTTTCGCCGCAAAACTATTGCTCCCTTCCGTCCAGAATAGCCTGGCCCGTCCCCCAACACCGGTACGGGGTGGGGCCAGCCCGGAAATTTCACGGCCGGACCCGGCACGAAAATTTCTCAACCGGACTTTGACTAAAAAGTCTGAGCAGATCTCGCTTGAAAAATTTCAAGTGGACCCTGCAATGAAAATTTTACACGATCCCATCATAACGAAAAATCCCCTCGCAACCGCCTTGAAACCACCCCCCAAAATCACCTCTTTTTCGACTTCACAACCTCTCCAATCCGGGCACGTAACGGCTTCTGTTCCCCAATAATAACCAAACAAAGCCCAAAATGAGCCCCGTTTAAGATCAGATCACCCCTTGTATAGGGCGTTCCTCCTGGATATTTTGCATGAAGAGGGGGTCCGGAAAGAATCGTGAAATTCACGTCGGTGTCCGACGAGAGCATTCACCGGTTTTACCCCCAAAACAGGCCTTCCTTTCACTTTCCCCTCCCCCAGCCCATCCGGAAAGCGATCGCCAATCTAAAAGGGTCCTATTAGCGCATTTTTCGGAGTCCGCTTTATACCGAATTTAGCCAAACGGAACGCGATGTGCGGTTTTCCGAAAATAATGAGCTCCGTTTTTCACGAATTTAGCACTTTTTGGAGGTTATGATCCCATCCAAAGGAGAGGGTCTACGACGGAGAAGTGGTCTAAACAGACATGTATGTCTCCCAGGTCCATGACTCGAAATGGCCGATCCTGAAAAAAGGGTCCCAACTTCGGAGTGCTGGCATGGTGGGGTTATGTTCACAAAAAGTGAACAATGATTAAATAGTGAACATATCGAATAGAATAATTATGTTCACAAAAAAAGAACAGCCGTTGAATAGTGAACATGGCACGGATCTGGTGGCAAACCTGTTTGCAAAAAAAGCAACCGACATCATACGCGTCCTGCTGGTCAACTATCCGAAAACCTGGGCGCTCAGGGATTTGGCAAAAGAATCCGGCGCAGCCTTAGGGTATACCTCCCGGGTATCAAAAACGTTGATCAGGCAACGTCTGGCGCTCCGTGCGTCTGCCCGATCGGAGCTGAAGCTTATGGCTCCGGCAGATCTGCTCACACGATGGGCAGCATTTTCCCACTTCGTCGCAAGTACTACGTTCGTTGAATATTATTCGAATGAACAGGATATCAGGAAATTTTTAAGCAGACTCAAAGACCGTGAACATGGGGAATATGCACTGACCGGCCTTGCCGGCGCATTGCTCGTTGAACCTTTTGTCAGGCCGACGAATACCCATATTTACATCCGGACGAGATCAGACGCACAGGGACTGGCACACGAGCTGAGTCTAATGCCTGTTGAGGAGAACGGGAATGTAAAATTCGCCATTGCTGCCAGTGAGGGGATTTTTTACGGCGCACAGGAGATCGATGGTATCAGGGTAGTTTCAGATATCCAGCTCTACGTTGATCTGTATAACTATCCCGCCCGGGGCAGGGAGGCGGCTGATGAATTGTGGAAGAAAATTGAAAAACGCTGGGATAAAACTCAGGATTAGGTACCATGTACTCACGTGAAATCTCGGAAACATCAAAATCTGCACTGCTTGAGCTCGGCCTCGCATTGCACACATACCGGAACGATATGGTGTTGTCAGGAGGATGGGCTCCCTATTTTATTACTGAAAAATATTTTGAGCATTGTGGAAGTGTCGATATCGATCTTATCCTGAAGACAACAATTCTTCCCAAGTATGAGAGTATCAGAAACATTGTCACCGATCTTGGCTATGTTGAGGAAAACCATTTCAGGTTCGTCAGGAAAATAAAATCCCCGGTTGACGGGAATTATTATTCAATTCATATCGATTTCCTATGCGATAAGTGCGAGCTCGGCTACCATTTCAGAGTCCAGCCCGACTTGGAAGCTTTCATGTTTGAGGGTGCCGATATCGCCTTTGATTTTAATTTTGAGAAGGAGATAGAAACAACATTGCCAGAGAACGGTGTCGATAGAACGGTCTTTAAAGTTCTCGATTTGGTAGGATCGGTAATTTTGAAAGGCCAGGCACTGGATGGCCGGAAAAACCTGAAAGATGCATACGATATTTTTGCGCTGACTTACTACAACGGGGGACCTGAACAGGCCGCCCAATATTTCAACAAGAATTTCGCACCGGAAGGGATCTCCCGTGAAAAAAGAGATCTTGCAAGGAATTCATTAGCAGTGATACGGAGAAAATTCCGCGATGGAACTTCTGCGGGCTCCTTTGGAGTTGAGACATTTTCAGAAACCAGATACAGGCGGACCATCGTAGCAGCCCAAGTGAACAAATTCCTTGAGAGTGTGAAACCAGTATAGTTCACTTTTTTACCGTTTCTTTAATCTGCAGACAAACCCGCCCAAAACGAGCACAACTCAAAACCGTGTAACGGAATTCGTTATGTTCTGCAACCTGAATCGCCCCGGCAAGTCAAAGTGTCCACGCGATTATAGATCCCTATGACGGAGAAATGGTGTCGTGTCCTCTCCTCTCTACCACATCTCACCCACACCCTTTTGTTCGATTTCACGTCTATGTCCGACGAGAAATTTCACCGGTTTTACCCCCAAAACAGCCCTTCCTTTCACTTTTCGCCAACTCCAGCCCATCCGGAAAGCGATCGCCAATCTAATAGGGCCCTATTAGCGCATTTTTCAAAGCCAGATTTATGTCGAATCCAGTCAAACGGGACACGCTCTGCGTTTTTCCGAAAACAATAGTGCTGGTTTTTC
>PLLR01000123.1 GCA_003141335.1 Methanoregula sp.
TCATTGCAGGAACCCGTCATGACTCCCGTACTGAAGGATTCGGCGGATGATACCAATGGTGAATCCGTATCACCAGAAAAAGTCACTCCTGTAACACCGGAATCGGGTGAGTCTTTAGCACAGGCTTCGGGTGAAGCGGGACAAAACAGCAGCCCGTTATCTTCACGTTTCCATCCACCTGCTGCAGCATCCAACAGGTTAAAGTCCATTGTGGTCACGGCGATCGTCATCGTTATCCTTGCACTTGTTGGGGGAGGGATTATCTACTCAACTACCCTGCAGGGAAACCCCGTTGCTCCTTCTGTACCGGTGATTACACCGGCAATACCCCCTGTAGCAACCATAGTTCCAACGCCCACCGTGCAACAGACTGCAACTCCACAGGTTACTCCGGTGCCCCCATATCAGCCCCCGGTCATATTTCCCACAACCGGTGTCTGGGTACGGGTGATATACTCCGGGAATTTTACCGGAACTGTTGGTACTACGGGAAAAATGAGGCTGGTAACCGGCTCCGGTGACCAGTTCTACCAGGTACCGACCATTGACGGTACTGTAGAAGCACTAATCCAGAAGCTGGACGGGTCGGGTAATACACTCACAACCGAAGTCTATAAAAATGGCCAGATGGTCAAACGCGGCACAATAACTGCCCCAAGTGGCACAATCGACCTTCGAGTAGATTTGAAGAAGGTGTAATTCCGGATTCTCCACGCATGGGGTTTCACATTCCCGGTTTCTTTTTCTTCGGTGATCGGTCTTCTTCCACAAGATAGTTGATAACATTCTCAGAAATGTCAGCCGCGTATTCCCCGGCTCTTTTCACACTTTCGGTGATATACCCGAGTGCTATAGCATCGGGAGTTTCCTGCTGGAGCACTATCGTATTAATCTCCTCACACAGGGTTTTGAGAACACGCAGCGATTCGATATTCTGGTTCGCCTTTTTCATATCATTATTGAAAAATGAAACGATACTCCGGTTAAATATTCCCACCGAAAGTTCACTGGCTTTTGCAATTTTTCCCATGATCTCCGGATCCATCCCTTTGGTAAGAATCGGCTGCGCAATAAGGACAATCCGTTCTGCATGGTCCCCGATTCTTTCAATAATCCGGCTTATGGTAAAATAATGAAGCGCCATTATAGGTGAAACATTCATCTTTCGGGAGAGAGTAGCATTCGACAGAATCATATTTGTCTGCCGGGCTATCAACCAGTGAAGCCGGTCGACATCATTGTCCCGTGCTGTGACATCACTGGAAAGAGTCTGATTCTGTGAACGGATAGCGGTAATTGCATCCTCATGCATTGCCTTGACGATCATAAACATCCGCTTGATGGTGTTATCAAACGGCATTTCGGCAGGATTCAGAAGATCCTTTAACGTGATCACGGTATCGGATTCCTCGATCACTTCCTGCCCGATGGTCATCTGGGTGAAGTCCCGGACAACCCCACGAACAAACGGTGGCAACCGTTGTTGTGAGCGGATAACAATAACGGTATAGCCGGAGATGTATGCGCCAATCAGCAGACGGAAAAGGTACGCCGGTTCGGGGATAGCTGCCAGATCGAACTCTTTTGTTCTCTGGGCCGGTTCCTGATCGATAGACCGGGTAATAAGAAGTGCCCCGTCCGGCTGCACCTCCACACCCAGCGAATCGTTCTTCTTTATCTTTTCAGCTTCGATCCATTCCTTTGGCAGTGTAAGAACATACGATGATCCCCCTGTAAACTGGACTTTCCGGAGTTCCATGTCAATCACCTGAGTTTGCAATCGGTTTCTGTATACCTCTATTGTTCTCTGATAACAATATATATATTTATATTCTATGTCGAAAAAGGGTATATTTAACGCCGATTATTTTATGGTTGAACATTATGAATATGCGAACAATTTCAAGCCTTATTTTCCCCCGGATTCTTGCAAGACTGCTCATCCTTGTGAAGGCGGTCGCAACCGTTATCGCTACCGGAAAAATGGCGGCGCTCATTTCTCTGACAACCCCAGACGCATCCCCTGCTGGCAATTCTCCTGCAATACCGTTTCATCCGCGACCTATGAGCAAAAACAAAACCATGATAAAAGGGGGATAAAGCATGGGCATCAAGGAGTTGCTGATACCAAAGGACACCATCTTTTTTGATCTCTTTGAACGTCAGGCCGAAATTGTAAAGGAGGCGGCACACCAGCTCATCACTCTGACCGAGGATTTCACGAACGTCAAGGAAAAGCGCCACGCGATCGAACAGCTCGAACACAAGGGCGACCAGATTACCCATGACATCTACGAACAGCTGAACCGCACATTCATCACCCCTCTCGACCCAGAAGAGATCTCACGCCTCGCCTCCACACTTGACGAAGTGCTGGACTATATCGATGGGTCAGCAGAGAAGATGTTCTACTATAACATAGAATCCACCGATTCCCACATGATCGAACTGGCAAAACTGATCCACATGTCAACGAGCGAGATCGAAAGTGCAGTGAAAGGTATCCGTTCAATCAAGGATCCCCACTACATCGAAGAGCGATGCATTGAAGTGAACCGGCTGGAAAACCTCGCGGATGATGTACTTGCGCATGCCGTGACCGACCTCTTCAAGACGACAGATGCGATTAAGATTATCAAGCTCAAGGATATCTACGAACACCTCGAGATAGCGACTGACAACTGTGAGGATGTCGCAAACACGCTCTCCGATATCGCGATCCGGCACTCGTGATCACCATGGACTCCCTCGTTCTTGCCGGCATCGTCCTTGCCCTTCTTTTCAATTTTGTCAACGGTATGAATGATGCGACAAATTCAATCGCCACAGTTGTTGCCACGCGGGTTCTCAGCCCACTCAAAGCTGTGATGATGGCTGCGTTTTTCAACCTGATCGGTCCCCTCTTGTTCACTACCGCTGTGGCAAAGACAATCGGAAAAGGCATTGTTGATCCGATGTACTTAACCCCCTTTGTAATTCTCATTGGATTGTTTGCCGCGGTGCTCTGGGTGTATCTCTCAACATATATGGGCATCCCGATATCAGCAACGCATGCGCTGGTAGGGGGTCTCGTCGGATCCGCTGTTGCATATGCCGGCATGAGCGTGATTATCCTGCCATCTGTTGGTACAGTCCTTTGGCTGTTTATGTACGCTGCCATTGGTGCAGTTATCGGGGCGGTTCTTTTCTTCCTCATCGGGAGAGTAACAAAAGAAGAGGCAATGCTCCCCTTCATCGGTCAGGGGGCGTTTTTTGGGGCGACGCTCTCTGTCCCGTTTGTTATTATTACAGGACTGTTGAAAATCTCCGGGCTGTTTGCAATTGTTGTTTTCATTGTCTTTTCACCGCTGCTCGGATTTACCTTTACATATATCTTTTCGCTTGTTTTTATCCGCTGGTTCAGGAACGGAAATCCAAAGAAAATGAATTTCCTGTCAAAAAAATTGCAATTATTTTCAGCCTCGTTTTACAGCATCGGGCATGGCAGCAATGATGCCCAGAACGGGATGGGTGTCATCACTGCTATCCTGGTTGCCGGAGGGATTCTCAATGAATTTATTGTACCGGTCTGGGTGATTTTAATCTGCTGTGCGGCGATAGCGCTTGGCACATTAGTTGGGGGGTGGGAGGTGGTAAAAACAATGGCAAAGAAGATCACGCACCTTCGTCCCTATCAGGGATTCTGTGCCGAGACATCCGGAGGGGTTGTCCTGTCATTCATCACCGCGTTCGGTGTCCCGGTCTCGACAACCCATGCGATCACCGGTGCCATCATGGGTGTGGGGGCGACACGGGGATCTTCTGCTGTCCAGTGGGGGACCGTGCGCCGCATTGTGACTGCATGGGTCATCACGATACCCATCACTGCAATCTGTTCATATGCATGCTTTATACTGTATAAGGTTATTTTTCCCTGAAAAACGCATGAGTTTTCACTCCCTGACTTCCTTAATAATAAAATGGAAAATCGGCTCTGGAGAAACGCACATGAGGTATGAACTCAGGCAGTCATGCCCCCTTGGGGCGGGACCGGGTGTTCGACCACAGGGGAGGTCGAAAATACAGGAGATGAATCCGTAAAAAGTTATTGCAGGAATGAAAGGGACTAATCCCCTGCACTTACAGTATTTTCTCCTCATGCCGCCGCTTTCGATTTTTCATCAGCGGGCTTTTGTACAGGTTTTTTCATCCACGCCAGCATCCCATCCTGGAATGCAAACGACTTCATGAAAAACAATCTGATGTCACCGGGTATTGATGACGTATCTGAATTCTGTGGAACAATGAGGGCAATATCACTTTTAAAAACCTGTCCATAGGGTCCACGTTCTGAAGACCGCATAGATTCAAGTTTTTCCTTAGACACCTTCTTTTCAAATGAGACAAGAACTTTGTTTAATTCTTTATTTCCGGAAATACTGCGTTCAGCAATAAATTCCCGGTCATATCCTCCTGCCTCAGGTAACGGGGTAATTTTCCAGCCATCGTACGTAGAAAAGAACCGGTTGATCTCCTGTCTGGCAAACTGGTGCATAATATCCTGGTTGCTTCCCATATTTAATCAGTGATAGTTACCCGATATTCAATAAAAATCTATGGTTTTATTATCGGGCGATATGTAGTGAGGGAATCTAATTAGCCAATCAGGTTAATAAAAAATCTTCCAGCGCAGTAATCTGTCACTCATCTTTTTACTTGTTCCATGATTACTCGAAACTTGGATGATGGGGACTGTAATCACTTGATTGTTAATGTGTTAATTATTAAAGATTAACAAAATTAAAAAGGGAATGATTATTATTAACAAACCCCCACTCAGAATAGAATGGATTTGAGTCCCATGAAACAAAAGAACCTGATTATCTTCATAGCACTACTGTTCATCATCCTCATCGGAGGCGTGTTCATCGCAGGATG
>PLLR01000010.1 GCA_003141335.1 Methanoregula sp.
TCTATCACTCTCCCAAAAGCCCCCCCATCCGCGAAATTCTCCGAGCCCCCAAAACGCCAGCACCAGCCAAACCCGGTGCAGCGATCTATCGCGTGCTGGTTTGCCGGCTAAGTATCCCCAAGTGTTCGCGTTCGCCCTCCGGCACTTCCGGCACATTGTACCTGTTTTCCGGGATCTCTTACGAGAAAAATGTACAGGAAAAAGATCCCGGAAAATGCTGGCAATGTGCCCGGAGTGCCCATCCGGTATATCCGGTTTTTTGCACTTTTTCCCATCAGGAATTTTTCTTTGCATAATTGAATAAAAAACTGTCCAGCCCCAGGATCAACCCAGACGCAACTGATGCAGCAATGAGGTCTTTGATTACCGCAATCGTCGATTGCCACGCGATACTCCCGAGTGCCTCCTGTTTCAGATCGCCCTGCATTGCACCCAGGGTAATAACAAAACCCAACGACATGAACGCGGTGAAGAACACTGCATACAGTACGGGAATCCGGTTCAGGTATTTTTGCATGATGATGATGGGAGGAAGGATCAGGAGCGGATGAATGAACATGCCGGTCAGGAATCCGATGAGTACGGAATCACCGGGAACCGGAGGTCCCATCGACGTATATGTTACGCTAACAACGATTCCTGCAACCAGGGGGATCAGGCACTGCGCCAACCGGGAAGGAACCTGCCTGACAACAAAAAATATGGCAACAGTCAGAACCGAGAGCGGAATACCAATTACGGCACAGAGCATGAACACAACAACCAAATTACCTGGATCGAAAATCGGAACCATATTTTCTCGTATAAATGTCAATGTATAAATTGTATTTTGATTGTCCCCTGCACTATAACCCGCACATGTCATGACCCGGACAGGACCGGGTCAGACAGGGGATCTCCGATGGAGAATGGGGTTCCCGGCAGGTTCGGTCTTAAAAAAACGGGACGCGAATGGCGAATTTATTCCCCCCTCCCAACGCCGCGCTCCCCTCCGGAGTAGCTCAAGCCCTTTCCCTTACTTGCCCACTCTCCCAAAAGCTCCGGTAAGTGCACGCCCGGAGCCCGTCCTGTGCCGGCACCAACCAAACGTCACATCCCCACCCCCACACCGTCCCCCGGCTGCACCGCAACGCGGTCCCGGCTAGTCCCCGTTCGTACACAAACCCTATAATAATTCCCGACAAATATCCCATAATACTAAGAGAACTCAATCATGGGCAAGGCAACCGAGTACACTGATGAGAATAATACATTCAAACCGGTAGGCAGGATCCCGCTGACAAAAGGAGAACCGATCTAAAAAAACCCTTAAGAAAAATCTCTCCTTCGAACCCATACGTCTGAAGAAAAAACCGGTATTGTTGCACATCAGTTCTCCAGGGGAAGATCTGCATGACCTCGCCATGATCAGGGAACGACGGAACGAAGGCACAATTAATAGTGCAGAAGTAAAGACAAGCCTGTGTGATCCCACGGAGCAAAAACTAGTGAATATGAGAAACACAACATCCCCCCGGCAGACCGAGCTCGAAGAGATAGTCAACCGGATCGTAGATGCTGCACATCCTGAACAGGTCCTCCTCTTCGGTTCCACCGCGAGGGGTACGACCGGGCCGCACAGTGACCTTGACTTCCTCGTGATAAAGGCCGGCAGGTACAACCCACGCAAAGTCGCAGGGATAATCTACCAGCGGATGCGGGGAATCGCCCGGTCAATGGATCTTGTCATCGTCACGCCAAAGCAGCTCGATGATTGCAAAAATTCCCCCTTCAGTGTCGTCTATCCCGCAGTACGGGAAGGCAGGGTCGTATATGAGAGGAAATAAACGATCGCCCGATAACCCGGCAGAATGGATCGCCCGGGCAAAAAGCTCCCTTACCCTCTCCTCCACAAAAACGCCCGGGGTTCTTTACGAAGATCTCTGCTTCCAGGTCCAACAGGCAGCAGAAAAAGCGCTCAAGGCCGTTTTTGTAAGCCGGAAAATCCCGAATCCGTATACTCACGATATCAACGCACTCCTCTCGGGACTCGAACAGCATGGCATTGCAATTCCTGAACCGTTATGGCGTGCTGTCACGCTCACTTCGTATGCATCCGATACGCGGTACCCGGGAACCACGTCACCGGTAACCAAAGAGGAATATGCCCTGGCAGTCCGGCTCGCTCAGGACATTCTGTTGTGGGCGGAAGAACAGGTCGGCTGATTACCGGATGCAAAGCGAGAACTGTTATCCGGAAATCTGTATAACCAACCGTCACATTCCTCTGCCGGAGGATCGTATCCGGGCATTCTGCATGAAATGGAAGATACGGAATTTCCGGTTTTATGGCTCCATCATGCGGGAAGATTTCCGGCCGGACAGCGATATCGATGTGATGGTGGAATTTGCTCCTGATGCCGATATCACACTCTTTGATCTGAGCTCCATGCAGGATGAGCTTGAGACGCTCCTTGGACATAAGGTCGACCTTGCGGATCGCCGTTCTGTTGACAAGAGCCAGAACTACATCCGCAGGAAGGGGATGCTCTCCGGTAAACCCCCGGTCCTCCGCCAGATGTCGTACCTGCTCGACATGCTCATCTGGGCCCGGTCGATTGAAAAGATCACCGGTACCCATCACCCGGGACTTATCGACATTGATAAGATTGCCTTCCATGCACTGAGTTTCAATGTCTTCCAGCTCGCAGTCTCGGCCGGAAGAGTCAATGGTGCTACTCGCGAAAAAGTGCCGTGTATTCCCTGGGATCTTCTGGATGAAACAAACCGGAAATTTGAAGACGACCCGTTCAGCCGGGACAAAGGCGTGCTTAAGGATATTGCATGGGATGTTGTCCCACGGCTCATTCCTCTTCTCGCTGTCGTTATCCCTCCCGAGCATGAGGTATAATATCGGCACCCCCTTGCCCTTCCGGTATCGCTCACACTCCCAAAAGCGCCGGTAAGTGCACTCGGAGCCCGCCGTATGCCGGCCCCGGCCAAACGGAGTGCCACCACCGGCCCCCAGCTGCACCCCCGCTTGCGGGATCCGGCCAGCCCCCGGCAGCGAGTCCTCTCCATTCCCGTCATTGTTGAGATACCTAACGCCTTTTTATTTTCACCCTCCGCTCCTCACGTATATCCCCCGCTCAACCAACCTCTCATCAGAAGTTCCCATGTCCACTCCCGACATCATCGTCATTGCGATAACTTTCATCCTCGGCCTCATTGTCGCGTACCTCATCTTCCGAGCACGGGTCAGTGTGTTCGAAGAGCGGGCGAGAAACGATCTCGAACGCTGGAAACTCGAATGTACAAACGAGATCCGGAAGGATTCTGTCAACCGCTCACGCTCCACGCTGAAGGGCAGGATCTCCGAGCAGATGGCCCCGCTCCTGCCGGAATTCCCCTTCTCCCCTGCCGATGCACGGTTCATCGGCAACCCAATCGACTTTGTGGTCTTTGACGGGTATACGAAGGCGAAGGATGAGAAGGGCGATGCGATCAGCGTCGTGCTTGTCGAAGTGAAGAAGGGAAAGGGAAAACTTACGCGGGTAGAGTCGCTGATTAAAGGAGCGGTTGAAGAGGGAAGAATTTCATGGAAAACAATTATACTGAAGGATGAAGACAATCAAGAACCAGATAACGGCTGATACGTAGCCACGTCTCTTTTAATCGGGGACGCCGGGGGGTATCAGATCCCCTCACTCACTTCTCCCTGGCAAAAATCCATGCAACACTTCATGTAATCTGACCATCGCCAATGTATCCATCTTACAATATTCCAATAAGGCTGCACGTTTCCTTTCCATCTCACCGGTATCCATCTTCCCCTGTGCCATCATTGCAAACGTCATCAGTGCCGTATAACCGTCTGCAATCTCCAGCCCTTCATAGGAAAGGTCCGGAACGAGCACGGGAAGAACGATCTTTATGGATGTTCTTCCACAGAATTCAGGATGATTAACGCATTTGATGCACTGTTCGAGATCAACAATACGGTCGATCAGGGATTGCAGTTCATCAAAAAGATCGGAAAATGTTGTGCTCAGTTTTGAGATTGTTGTTTTTTCAAAGCTGCTGTAGGTGATGATTGATCCTTCTCCTTTGAGATCCTCAATAAGCCGCTCGGCAAGTTCACGGCGACAATCCCGGTGCGGGTCTGCAAGATAATCTCTGTGGCGGATGATCTTTCCGGTACTCCCACAGATATGGAGGGAATACTGGACCGGGATCTGTTCATAGGGTGCAATATCCGGCCAGAGTGGGATTGCAGTCATCATTGTCTCAAAATCAAGATAAAATGCAGGCCAGCTGATTGTTGCTAATTTTTTTAAAAGATCCGGATCTATTTGCATTTTGCCGCATTTTATACAATCGACAACACGTTTCTGATTATCAGTCAGGGAAAAACTATCGGGAATTTCATGGATGGAGGTGATACCCGAGGCAATGAGCTTTTCAACTGCCTTCTGCTGTATTCCTGGAATTTGAAAAATGTGTGATTTAATCTCCTTTCCAGGACATTCACTGAATTCCCCGCATTGTCTGCAATTGTACGTCAGCTGTGGTTCCGGCTCATCCGGCGTGCTGGATACAGAATCAATGAAATCAACAATGGTTTGGAATGTGTTAACTTTTTCAATGACCTGCTCAGTAAAATTGGTTTTGACGAATAGCTTCTCGATGGGCATACCATAACGATAATTTTTATCGATGAGGACGAGGCTTATCGCAGAAGGGAAAAAACCGGCGGCTTGTGCAACCAGCGTGGTATAAGCCATGTCATCGATGAATTCTTCCTTTGCGACCACACTGGATTTTACTTCGATAAGTTCCCAGGATTTCGCATCCCGGACGAGAATATCAGCCTTTGCAATGTAATTTCCGGCAAGAAATGTCGCTTCGAATAGTACCCTGGTTTGTGGTTTTTTCAGGAGATCACGGGTACGTTTGGTCGCTGCTTCTGAGCTTAATTCATTCACAAAAATACCATCAGGATACAGCGAACGGGCCAGCCTCCCGATCTCTTTTCCCTGCTCCATCCTGAATAATTGACCTGGTGAAAATCCGGTCCGGATTTTTTCATTCCGAAGTCTCCATCCTAATGTGCTGCAAAATGCTGTATTGATGAATATATTCTTGGTAATGAGCTGCATAGGTTCACCGGTAGTTGGATCTGGAACAATTGAACCTTTTAGTTTATGGGAGATAACAATTATGAAAGGTATTCCGGTTATTGAAATCCTGTAGGTAAAACCAAATATGAGTATAAATGAATGAGAATTATGCTTCTTTTTGTCGATACGGAAACAACCGGTTTACCAAAATACTCTGCAATAAACGATAGGGAAAAATGGCCACGAGTAGTCCAGCTGGCTTGGTCATTATACGATCATGATGGCATCCGTGAAAGTGTAAACAGTTTTATTATTTATCCGACAGATTTCGTAATCCCCCAGGACTCTGTCAAAATTCATGGAATCACGACAGAGCGGGCAAAAAAAGAAGGGGTATCATTACATAAAGTTCTCCCGCAATTCAATACCGATGTGGAGAAGGCAACAACGATCATTGCACATAACGCCGAATTTGATTTGCCTATTGTAAATACTGAATTCATGCGGTGCAGACTGGAAACGAATCTCCTTAAAAAACAAAAATTCTGCACAATGAAAACACCAATAATTATCTCCTGGTGTAAACTACCCAAACCGTCCGGTATGGGATATAAATGGCCCGCGTTAAACGAGTTGCATTTACAATTATTCGAAACGGAATTTACGGATAGTCATAATGCAAGTGCCGATGTGGAAGCATGTGCAAAATGTTATTTTGAATTACGCAAGAAGGGAGTTATCGAATAAGGATATCATAATAAGAAATGCCAATTTAATCGATCTTTTCTCGTTTTTTATCCTGTTGCAGTTCGCAGCATCCACCCATACACTTCTTATTTTCTTGCAACCGTCGCCTCCGGACAAACCTCCGCAAACTTACAACTCAAACACTCCCGGACACTAGGTCTCGCCGGGAAATCCTCATACTCATAATTCGTATTCATCGCTGCAAATTCCCGCTTGATCATCTCCTCCACTTCACGTAACCGCTCTTCAAAAAATGCATACGGTTTCTTCTCCCCGGTCTTCAAGAACACAAGCTCGGTCCCGATCTCATCGGCGCTCTTCTTGAAGTACTGCATCGCCCACAACACATACGCCGCCATCTGGAGTTCCGTCTCGTACTCGTCATCGTCCCTGCCGGTCTTCCAGTCAGTGAGGACGAGCGTGCCGTCCGGCATTCTCCCGACAAAATCCACCTTGACCGTTATCCCGACATCCCCGATATTGAAATGATCATACTCCTCGTGCCGCAGGCATTCCCGTCCCTTGTAGCCCGGCCACTTCCCGAAGAAGGTTTGCAGGCACGTTTTTCCATTCTCATCGATGGCAGCAAAAAATGAATTGGTGATCTTCTCGCCGTTGTGGTATTCGGTGAATGTTTCGCCACCGACATTTTTGTACAGCGAGACTTTTTTCGAGAACGCATTCGTTGCTTCGGAAAGAGCCATCGGCTTGTTCTCGCAATGGAGTTGGATCTGCTTGTCGATGATATCGTGAATGAGCTGGCCCTGGACGACAAATTTGGAAGTGAAGTTCTTGAGCCACCGGATTTTTTCAGGATTTACAACTGCATCAGATTTGATATAAGGGGCGATGTATTCAAAATAGTACTGGCGCTGGCACCGGTTCCAGACCCGGTGTTTTGTGAAGGACCAGGAATTTATTTTGAAGAAAAAGTTGTCTAACTCCACCATATGTTTCAGTTGAGAACTATCACGAAATATCTTCCTCTTTCACTTTGTTTTTAGTCAAATAGGATTATGATCTAATCAATCATCAGAGGCCGGCATTTTCCCACTCGGCTAATTTCACGTCGTTATCCGACGATAGATTTCAACCGATTTATCCCCCAAAACGGCACTTCTTTTCCTTTCCATCCATTGGCACTACCCCCAATCCATATTTGGGGAGATTTGCCATCCAATAGGTGCTATTAGCGGTCATTTCGGCGCACGATCCATGCCGGATCCAGCCAAACGGGACACGCTCTGCGTTTTTCCGAAAACAATAGTGTCGTTTTTTCGCGAATTAGTGCTATTTTTCAGATCAAAATCCCCACACTTGGGACAGGTCTCCGACGGAGAGTTATGTCGGGAAAAGAGTATGTCTCTGATGGTACCTGAAAGAAATCCAGGATCCCCAAAACAGGTGTTCTGTTCATAGTACCCCTATATTACCCCATCACTCCCGACTTTTGCCTCCCANNTGTGCCGGAATTCGCGGTTTTGTGCAACCTGCGCCGGAAATGGGTCACTCAGATGGGCAAACCGGGGCCTTATAGGGCCCGGATTGGATATGTAGGTTTGAGGTGTCTGATGTAGGTGCCAACGACGGAGATATAAGGGATGGGTGTCTCGTCATCCAATACGGCCTCTGTCTTCCACGTGTTGCTAAATCCTGTAGCGAGGCGAGTTTCACCAGCCGGATGCGGCTGACTATGACCTCATGCTCTACGACGTGAAAATGACCGGATATAGGTAAAACTCACTCTCATTTTTTCGAATCGTTACCTCCGGGCCGGGAAAAATGGGTAAACGGAGTTCAAAAAGGGGAGTTACGGGAGGTACTCTTCCGGGAGGGAAGTCTCCGACAGAGAAGCGGGTGGCCCTGGAGTCCTGCGTTCACCAACCTGCTGGCGCCACATTGCGTAATACAAACCCTTTTGATCAAGAAGACTTGCATGAGAACCGGTCTCAACAATCTTACCCTGCTCCAGTACATAGATCACGTCAGCATGCATTATCGTAGACAACCGATGAGCGATCAAAAGGGAGATCTGATCTTTGCTCATGGAAATATCCCTGATAGTATTCGTTATTTCCTTCTCGGTTAACGAATCGAGCGCTGAAGTCGCCTCATCAAAGATCAACAAACGGGGATGACGCAGCAGTGCCCTGGCAATGGAAATACGCTGCTTCTCTCCTCCTGACAAATTCATACCACTCTCGCCAATAATCGTATCAATACCATGAGCAGAACTACTCACCAGATTATCACAGGCGGCCTTGTGCAATGCATCCATCATCTGCTCATCAGTCGCATCCGGCTGGACGAACAGAAGATTCTCCTTTATTGAACCTGCGAACAACTGGGCATCCTGCGAAACGAAACCGATCTGCCTCCGTAATGGATTATACCGGATCTGTGAAGACGGGTGACCATTGAAATAGATCTCTCCGCTCACAGGATGGTATAATCCCAGCAGGAGCTTAACCAGCGTTGACTTGCCTGCACCGGAAGGACCAACAAAAGCGATCGTCTCACCGGTTTTCACCTCAAAAGAAATTCCATCGACTGCATCATAATGTGCAGTCTTATGACGAAACACTACATTCTCAAAACGGATATCACTCAGCTCGTCGATCTCAATCGGATTTTCCACATTTTGTTCAATTGGCTTCTGCATCAGTTGATCGAAATTATTCACGGACGATTCAACCTCATGATAACTGATAATGATACTGCCAAGATCCTGCAAAGGTCCGAAAATGATAGTGGAGATGAACTGCATCGAGATCAATTCTCCTGTCGTAAGGGCTTTTCGGAAAATTAACCAGAGCAGGATAAACAATATTGACTGCTTAAGGATGCTGAGCGTTGTTCCCTGCAGGAACGTCAACAGACGAATCCTTTTTACTTTCGTCATCTCCAGATTGAAAATCTTCAGATTCTGGTCCTGTAATCTTCGTATTTCGGGAAATGTCAGACCAAGACTTTTTACGAGCTCAATATTCCGGAGGGATTCGGTAATCACTCCCGATATTTTATACGTTTCGCGATTGATCGACCGTTGCGTCATCTTGATCTTTTTACTTAATAATCCGGTGAGCGATCCCAGCACAAGAATACCGATAACAAAAACAGGTATCAACAGCCAGTTCTTGGTAATCGAATATCCTATGAGAAAACAAATTCCAACGATAGAAGAGAAGACAACATTGATGAACAAATTAATGAATACCTGAGTATCCTCCCTCACTTTCTGCAATACCGATAACGTCTCACCGCTCCGTTGTTCCCCGAACTCATTATAGGACAAACGAAGAGTCTGCTGCAATCCGTCATTGAAGATCTGCATGCCAAACTTTTTTACTGCCAGTCGGGTGAAATAATCCTGGAACGCTTTTGTAACCTGGGCAAGCATTGCGATAGAGATCGCCACACCTAACCAGAACAGCACCCCTTTGACCAGTATCTCTTCCGTGCTGTTCCCCGGATTTAAGGCATAATCATCGATGATCTTTCCAAAAATAAGCGGATCGACAAGGCTCAGCAGCTGACTGATACCCGCCAGAACGAGGGCGACAACAATAAGTCCTCTCTGTGGCTTTAAATACTTCCAAAGGACACTCATTTTTCTCGGATAATGACGGTTATCGTATTTGTTCCCCGCGTAATAATCTGCAGATTCGTCACCATTCTCTCTAAAAGAGAATATCTCCCCTCATCAGATAAATATCGTCTTCTCATGCCCCTTGACGATCGCGTGAGTTTCGCTCTCTCATGCGATCGCCTAAGCCCAGCCCCGTCCATCAATCGCAGCCCGGCGGACCCCCTGGCGATGATCGCAGGCACGGATACCCCCGCCGGGAAAAGACAATGCGTAGCCAAAAAAAAGATCGATACAAAGGTTCTACCGGGAATCAGATTTACCACATCTTTATCCGGGGTCACGAAGCACTTGACGATATGACTCCCGCTAATGCGTGCGGGATAGTTGGTAAAGGAGGTAACAAGTGGATGACGCTGATACAAAAATGCAGGCAAAGCACAGGTAAAATAGAAAATA
>PLLR01000060.1:0-4955 GCA_003141335.1 Methanoregula sp.
AGAAAAAAATCGGTAGGTGAGGTCTACGTTTACCTAAAAAACCCCAAAAAACAGGGGTGTATTTTTTAATATTTGTAGTAACGTCCTTTACTATCATAGTCTCCGGTTGTCGGCTGCTGGGTGATAACAACCCCTTGGGCCAGTTTTTTAAAGAAACACGCCTTGTAACTGTAAAAAAGCGGGATGAGTAAAAAGAGACCGGCAAAGATAATGACTGCCGTTATCCACATACCCTCAGGACCGATTAATGCGATAAACTGGTCTGAGGTGAATGCCTGGAGTTGCGTCTCATTGTACCGGGTTATCGGATCGAGCTTGTCGAACAGGAATGCCTCCCAGACAACCATCAGGGAAAAAATGATCCCAAAGAATATGACAGCACAGACAAATAAGAATGCGATCACGTCGTTAATATGGGTGAAAACCAGCTGGATGCTGCGCTGGAGGGATTCAAACACCCTGCGATCCTCAAACACTGCGGCAGTATCGAAAAAGAGGGTGAGTATTACGGATGGGATCATAAAGCCAATTGAAAGGGCGGTTACCATGCTGATATCCGCTGTCGCTCCGACGAGGCCAAAGGTGATCATGGCAAGAATAACGATGACCATGACGCCAAATATAATAACAAGCTGGGGCAGGAGCACCCTGAGGTAATATTTGACACTCCCGGCAAGCATTGCCCTGATATCTCCTTCATCGTTCCTGATTATCACCAGCATGCCGGTAGTAAAAATCAGGAGCACCAACCCGGAGATTACCAGCAGCCTGCTGGCAAAAAAAGTACCCGAGAGGTTGAAGATCACCCAGAGTGCGGCGGCCAGAAATCCGCCAATAATGCCGGGTATCCAGAGTAATGGCATCCGTTTGAGGAGGATTAGTGCCTCTTTGAGTTCTGCGATTGCCATTGTTACCGGACCCTCGGCATGGCAACAATTTCGCGTACCTGGAGATCAAAGAAACTTCCTGTGTGCGCCGGCCGGATAACACAAACCGTGTCCGCACCGCTTGCTGTCCCGCCAACCGCAATGACTTCCTCATGGATGCCAATTGCACCCTGGTCAGCAGCCATCAGCACGCACTCCACGGCGACTTTAAGACCGACCGCCACAACACGCCGGAGTGCCTCAGCGATCGCTTCGGTGCGCGATCCACCCCCAACCTTGGGCGAGCGTGATAGTGCCCGTTCAAGTCCGGAGAGTGCGTGGGTACCGGTAACGATCCGGACACCCTGTTTCTGTAATCGATCTGCGATCTCTGCTGAAAATTCCCATTCGCCGGGTTTTGTAAATCCTATAACGTGGGTTACTACGACAAGTTTAATCTCCGACTTACTCATCGCATCAAAAAAAACCTGAGCGGTCTTGCCCGATGTACTTGCCACAACAATTGTTCTAATCCTGAGTTCTTTTGCACGCTCGATGGCAAACCGTGCCGCATCCGGGGTATTAGATTCCCCGGGTTTTTCAAAATAATATATTTTTTTCTGTGTGAACGTCATAAGTACCTTTTAATAAGCAGGCATGAAAAACTTTGTCAGAGTCTATGCGGACAAAAAAACGGTGAGTTTTTCATGCGGGCAGTAAAAACTTTATCAGATTCTCTGTATCCATGAAAACGATCAGTTTTTTCATTCTTGGAAGAAAAACAGTTTAGAACTCCAGGGGAGTATGAAAACTATCAGGATCTTCCCGGCGGACAACAAATATTGTCCGATTCTCATCAGATAAAAAAAGTAAAAAAAATAGTTCGGATAATCCTATGAGGAACCCTACATGATCACCCTGGCCCTTGCGGGTAAACCCAACTGCGGAAAGTCGACATTTTTCAAGGCTGCGACCATGGCAAATGTCGAAATCGCAAACTATCCGTTTACGACTATCAATCCAAACTTTGGTGTTGCCTATGTGAGAACAAAGTGCCCATGCCACGACCTCCACCTCACGTGTGGGCACTGCGTTGACGGGAACCGGTTTGTGGCGGTGAACTTAATTGATGTTGCCGGGCTTGTGCCTGATGCCCATAAGGGTAAGGGACTAGGCAACCAGTTCCTCGACAACCTTCGGCAGGCAGATGCAATACTGCACATCATCGATGCAAGTGGCGGTACGGACAGTGAAGGGAACCCGGTGGGTGCTGGCAACCATGACCCAAAAGAAGATATCAGGTTCCTGATTTTTGAGATGACAATGTGGGTCCACGGGATTCTTGACAAGCACTGGACGAGGATAAGCCGAATGTCCCAGGGAAAAGGAACTGCCATCCAACAGGGGATTGCCGACACATTCACCGGTCTTGGCATCACTATGGAGGATGTGCGGGATGTGGAGCTGAAACTCAAGCTGGATCTTGTCCACGCTACTATAGAGGATCTTATCCCATTATGCGCGGAGATGGTGAAGATTTCAAAACCGATGCTGATCGTGGGGAACAAGTCTGATGAGGCACCTGAAGCGCTGCGCGTAAAACTTGCAGGGCAGAACGTTGCATTTGCGAGCGCGGCATCGGAACTTGCTCTCAGGAATGCAGCAGGTGTGCACCTGATCCAGTATCTTCCCGGCGATATTGAATTCAGGATTGCCAATGAAGGGAGTCTCTCACCCGCCCAGAAAGCAGGACTCGCAAAGATCGCAGAAGTGATGAAGCAGTGCAAAGGTACGGGGGTTCAGCAGGTAATCAACCGTGCCGTCTTTGAGCTGCTCGACATGATCGTCGTCTACCCCGTGGAAGACGAGACCCATTTCTGCAACAAGAAAGGCGAAGTGCTTCCCGATGCATTCCTGATGAAGAAAGGATCAACACCCCACGATCTCGCGTCCCAGGTACATACCGATATTGGCAAGGGATTTTTGTACGCGATTGATGCACGGACAAAGATGCGGATTAAGGAAAACCACGTACTCAAAGATGGGGATATCATCAAGATCGTAAGTACTGCCAGGTAAGTGCGGGGTAACAGGGCATAGTATGACGCCCGGCGTCTCATCGTCAGACAATCCCGCCGCTCATGAGGAAAATACCGGTTTAAATCAATTATTTCTCGTGTTAAACAGCATTTTTGCCACAAACCTTTTATAAGGATAATTCGAACAGGAGAATTACCTAAAAAAAGGCAGGAGGTGAAGTCATGAGTGGAGAGATATACCAGGCACAAGTGATTCGGAATTTCTTTGACTGTATCACCGGCACTGACCGGAACCTGACACGCATTTACATGTGCGTGATGAGCCTTGCCAAACTTCGCATGGAATCCCCGGAAAAGATGACGACTCTTGTCGACCAGCTCAGGAAGAGTAAGATGCAAAAGGAGCTGTCCGTCGACATTCTCGATTACATGTGCGATGCGGCAACCCAGATCGAGCTGAATATGGTACAGACTGCGTTCGGTGTCAGGGATATCCGGGAAGTTGCTCAGGACTTCAGCGGTATCAGCATGGACAGTCTGTAATCTTTTCTTTTTTAATTCAACCTCTATAAAAAACCTGGTTGATGTTATCCGGGGTTATTTACAGCGTGATACGTTTCCAGCTGCCGCTCCTGTGCACCATAGTGCCTTGAGATACATGCGGTAGTTGTAGACGAGGCCGACAATGAATGTTGCAAGGACAAAGATGATGGTGGAGCTCATGGCAACACCGGCTATTGCCTCTGCACCCAGTCTGCCCACAAAGTAGAGATCCACGACCTCAAGTACGCTCTGGAGGAGGTTCGCTGCAATAACAGGTAGTGATATGGTAATGAGCCCGCGGAGGAGATGTCCCTGTGTCAGATAATTTTTTTTAGTCCACGTTTGTATCGCCGGTTTTTTAAATCCGGGAAGTGTCCTTTACGAGCCCGGACAAAAAAGGTTTGTTGGGCGGACCAGTATTTTCCTAAGTAAGGAGATTTTTTAGAAGGGTGTGATTACCCGATGCCTAATGCCTTCTTGTACCCGTTTAACAATCGGATGATAAACTTGTGGTGTTCGGCCAGGACTTCCTCATCATCCGCAGAGGTAATACCTGCCACCGTATAGATCAGGACAAGCGCGTTGTCCAGTTCGAAAGTACCAGGATCTTCGATCTGGTCTTTTGGAAGATTGAGGGGTACATACGGGAGTTCATTTTCAGAGAATGTTATTGACAAATCCGCGGTAAACTGTGCATTATCAAGATTCTGGGCATTTGCACGAACAATTGCGAGTGCTTTTTTTAACGCTGTGTTTGAGCCGCCGTCAGGAATAAGTGAGATTGCATGGGTACATTCCTGGACAACATTGGGGTAAAGTCCGAACCTGTAGGCAAGGAATGCTGATGCAATCTCGTGTGCGGTTGCAGCGGGAATGCCGGTGAAGTGAGGTTTCATACGGTTGACATACTCTGATAGAAATCGGTCCATTGTTTCAGATCCTCCTTTTGTTTTTCTGATGTACCCCGTTTCACGTTCAGCCGGTTAACAAGGATTATGACGCATGCAGCAGACAGCAATAACACCACAAGAGTTGTGGGGAACTCCCTCAAAACAGAAAAAATAATGAGTGCATACAGGAGTATAAACACAGGTACAATATCCACCTTCAGCAGGATATACGCCATATACCGGAATAGTACTGAACCTGCTAAGCAGCATCCTGCAAAAGCGCTGGTTGCAGGGATGATTCCGGTATTCCGGAGTAAAACAGCAATTACCATCCAGCCAGATGCAACAAACGGGATTGCATTGGAAAGACGGGTCTCATGGCCGTAAGGCATTTCTCCTGTCTGCCGGGGGTTCATCAGATCTTCCACTAGTACCTTGGAATCTCTCGGACATGAACATATCTTAATGCCCTCATGTTCAAGGGTATAACCCCGCGGATCATGGGTTTTAATGACAAAGAAGCACTAATACTCACCTACCGTTATGGGTGTTGTAATCTTTTCTGATGTACACGCAGATCCAGTGGCCATCAGTGCATTTGCATCATGTATCCGGAC
>PLLR01000060.1:5045-11642 GCA_003141335.1 Methanoregula sp.
AAGCACGTACCGTCATGAGCAGATGCGGGGCTCCCCCCTTCTTTCCCTGTTTGACACCATGCCCATGGAATGGTCGGATCGCGGCATGCTGTTTGTCCATGGAGGACCGCTTGATGTGGGCAACCAGATGCTCCGGCTCAAGTGCTGGCAGCGGCTTTCTTATGAATCCGGGGATTCCTTTACCGGGTTCCATTATACTGCTGCTATGGCGTTTGAAGCACTCGCGGTGCGGGGCCTCACCCATATGTGCTGCGGGCACCAGCACCAGAATATCTGTTGCCGGAAAACGCCGGACGGGATTGTACGGAACCCGATTGAGTTTGTACCCCTCACAGCAAAAAAACGGGAAGAGGAATACCGTATTGAAGTGGCCAGCATCCCGCTTGATGTCCCGACCCTCCTGCGTGTCGGGGGTTGCCATGGGGATGAACCCGAATTTGCATATACGGATTTTTCCACATTTTCATTCATCCGGGCCAGTTCCCGGAATTAACCTTATCTCTTTCTTTATCTTTATCCGGTTTTTTTACTTGAGTTTGGGAGCAGGTCTTACCCTGTCACCAGAAGTATTGTACCAAAGGACGTGCATGCAAAACAAGATAACAATGTATTCAGATCTCTCCAGATTGCGACTATTTCATGCACTTCACATAAATGTGAGACACATTTATTGGGGTAAGTTTATATAATGTAACCACAAAGTGGTAATTATGCCTCGTGCAGGCGAGGGGCGTTCAATACGAATCGATCCCGAGGTGTATGAGGCGCTTCTCATGTTAAAACGTGGGAACATGACGTTTTCGGACGTCATTGCACAGATGCTCCATGACTGCTATGGATGGTCCGATGAGTTATCCGCCAACCAGAGCGATCTGGGGGATTTTGTGGAGATAAATGCACGATAATTTCAGGAAAGAAAGCAGAGTTTGTGACAGGGCTTGACCAACGCTGTCCGATTCAATGAAAAAGATGAATGCACAAGATTCGAACGTCGGGGAGTATACCTTGCTTTTCGAAACGTTCGATGATCCAGTCTTTTTAGTACGGATGAAAATGAAACCTCAAAGTGGTGAACAAACCCGGTGCTGGTTTTCTACCCTCAACCCGGCACCAGGTGTTCGATCTGAAGTTGCACGTTCTCCCCAATAATCTCCTCAATTTTTGTATGGAGTTCTTTTGTTAATGCCGGGACCTTTTCTTTAATTTTCCCGCTCCAATCAGACAGATCTTTTTGTGCATGTCGTTCTTTTTCCAGGATGGATTCCAGTTGGGTTTTTTCCCGTTCACGCGAATTCATCATCACGAGAACCGGGTGTGATACAAGCGCAGCCTGTACGTTCCTGCATGCCAGTTCCTGTGTTCTGATATCGGTGCAGGTGGTGCACATTTCGGTACAGAACCGTCCGGTTTCGGAAAAAACTGCTCGTTCTTCCTTGTTTTTTAACACAATTTCCCCGGCAGCGATCATCCGTTGTGCGACAGGACAGGCAATGGTAAGGGCAGAGGCCAGATCTTTTGCATCAGGAGCAGTATGATCTGAGAGGAGATCTACTGTATGTCGGAGAGTTGAAATCTCTGTGGCATGCCGCTGTTTTGTGGCAATTTTTTCTGCTTTCCTAAAAACATGGGCAGCAGTCATTGAGAGAGCCGTATAGGTACGGATTCGCTCATCTCGTTTCTTTTCCATCTCACCAAGTGCGGATTTTTTTTCATTGACTTCATTCATCCGTGCATCAGAAGGCAGCACCATCAACTCTTTTTCAATGAACGCAATCCGCTGGGTAACCTCGCTGATGCGAGCGGCTATCCGCTGGCTCTTCTCAAGAGATTTTTCAGAATCAATCCTGATATCATGGAGGGCATCATACAGTGTCTGGATCCTGTTCATCAGCGTCTTTTGTTTCCGGTACGTGGTGAGTGACGCGGTTATCGCATTCATCTCACGCCCGATGGCATCGATCCCGGTTTTTACCACTTTCATCTCTTCGGGAAATACGTCCTGCAGGTACCGCCCCTGCCCGCGGGTGCTGTTGAGGCAGCCTTTCACACATTCCACTGCGGCAGAATAAAACCCTTCAATATCCTCCGGGAGTTCTTTTGACAGTGATGCATTCATCGCCTTCACAAACAACGGAAGTGAATTTTTTGCAATACTTTTGAGTTTTGGGTGGATTGCCGGATCATGTTCGTCATCGGCGATCCCGTTGACAATATGTTGCAGTTGCGCCGTTGCATTCCTGATATTCCTGACAGGGACATCCGTTTCAGTTTCAAGTGCTGACCGTGAGATCTTCTCCCGTTCGTCAAGCCATGCCGGAATGGCATCAAACGCAAAGGTGAATTTATCAGGCTCTTTTTGTTTCAGGAGTTTTTTGATGAATGTATACATGGATTTCACCAGGACCGGATCGTTTCAGGAAATACCGGGAGGGTTTTTTATGCGTATTAATCTTTCTGGGAAATCTGGCGAAGCCTTTCCACACCGTCAATCTCTTTGAGCACCTGAACTACGGCAGGGGGGACGAGATTTTTCCATGGTTCTCCGTTGAGCATGCGGCTCCGGATCCCGGTGCCGCTCAGGGTCTCGCGCTCATACATGGCGGGGGATTGTACGGTGATCTCTGCTTCTTTAAAGAGCTGCACAACCAGCGGGTTTGAAGCGTAGCAGAGGTCAAACGGGGGTGTCATTGACTGGACGTGGGCAACCCAGAGTGCGTTTCTCCGGATATCTTCAATAGGAATGACATAGAACGGGCAGCCAAGAGATGCAAGCGCCCGGGTGATCATCAGGACTCGTTCACCGGCAGTAAACGGGTTGTCGGTCAGGTGCGAGAGCTGGGCACTCCCTATACCTATAACAATCTCATCCACCTCATGTGCAATATGTTCAAGGACCGACTGGTGTCCGTTATGATACGGCTGAAACCTTCCGATATAAAATCCGCGTCTCATGGTTTTACCCCCATATTCGCGATACGCGCGGCAAATGCGCCGGCAGTGAAACCGGCATCTATGTTCACTACGGCAATNNCCCGTGCTGACCGGAACGCCAATCACGGGTTTGTCAACGAGACCGGCGACAATCGCGGGAAGGGTCCCTTCCCGTCCGGCACAGACAATAAAGACATGGGCAGTGAGCAGGGGTTTGAGTGCCGGGAAGAGGCGGTGAATGCCGGCAGCCCCCACATCATATGCACTTCGCACTTCGCATCCCATCTCCTGAGCGATGATCTTTGCTTCCTCTGCGACCCTGATATCAGAGGTACCGGCAGTGATTACTGCTACCACACCTCCCGTGAGTTTTGGTGCAGCTCCCTTCGCAAGCACGAGAATGCGCCCGGCTTCATGGTAATGGATGACGATCCCTGTATTTTCTGCACGTTTTTTTATTGAGACAACCTGTTCCGGGATCACGCGCGTGATGATACAGCGGCCTGTAGCTTCCGCATACCGAATTGCAATTTCTGCCAGGTGCGCAGGATCTTTTCCTTCGGCAAGTACCACTTCGGGCATACCACACCGCACAGCCCTCCCGAGATCGATACAGGCAAAATCCCCGACATAGTCAAGGCGGAGCCCTTCGATCTCTTCTGCTGCACTCTCCAGGGAAATATCCCCGCTCTTGTAGCGCGACAGTACATCCTGCAGCGTCGGGTTCGGTATCATGATCGTAATAATACAGATATGAAACGGCGTATAATAAGTTAGTTCATTGCTATGACGTACCTCACGTATGTTGCCCTGTTTGGTGCCGCAGCCACGATTTTTCTCTGGCTGCGGGATGCGCGGATCTTTTTCCGGACCGGGCTTGCGGGTTACCGGAAGGCAGCATACCGGGGAGTGGCCTACGGTGCTCTTGCGACGCTTGGTGTTGCTTTCACGATATACATGCTGGAACTGCTTGGCCTTGGCCTGATCCTCGGTGCATTGTATTTACAAGGCAGGATCGAACGTGAGAAGGTCTGGGGAAGTGAAGGAACGCTCCAGCGGTTTTTAGGAAGTGTACCAATCCGCAGGGCGAATAAGAAATAACACCAGCACAAACAGTACAGAACAGGGATTTTTCCTATGCTTCAAAAACCGAGAGGGACGCGGGATTTTTTACCGGATGAGATGGAAGCGCGGCGTACGATCGAGTGGCGCATGCGGGAGGTAGCACGCCTATGGGGCTACCGGGAAGTCTGCACACCGGAGTTTGAGGATCTTGAGCTCTTCACGATGCGCTCGGGCGAAGGGATCGTAGAGGAGATGTATGTCTTTTTAGATAAAGGCGGACGCAATCTTGCCCTGCGGCCAGAGATCACTGCCTCGGTGATACGGATGTACATCAACGAAGCAAAGGTCGCACCAAAACCGTTACGCTGGTGCTACTTTGCCGACTGCTTCCGGTACGAGCGCCCCCAGAAAGGGCGGTACCGCCAGTTCTGGCAGTTCGGTGTGGAGCTTATTGGTGCTGATACCGCGCTTGCCGATGCCGAAGTCATTATGCTCGCGGCTGATATGCTCAACGCCACGGGTGTTACCTACGATTTGAAAGTCGGGCACCTCTCGTTCATGAAAAACCTGCTCAAAGATCTTGAGCCCCCTGCACAGCGCAGGGTGATGGCACATCTGGATAAGAAGGATTATGACGGCCTGAAAGCGACGCTTGATGCCATGGACAAACCCGAGCTTGCTCATTCGCTCACTACACTTCTTGAATGCCGCACTCTTAAAGAGGCATTCGAAATAGCCGGCAACATTCCCGGTAAAGAGCGCATAGAACAGACAATTTCCCTGCTCGATGCATCTGGTATGAAATACAGCCTCAACTTCGGCATTGCCCGTGGATTGGACTACTATACCGGCACGGTCTTTGAGGGATTTGCACAGAATCTGGGGGCAGAGAACCAGATCCTTGGTGGCGGTACGTACCGTCTCGCCCACCTGTTTGGCGGTGATGATGTAGCCTCCTGCGGGTTTGCCATAGGGTTTGACCGGGTGATGGTCTCCCTCGGCGAAACACAGCACAAAAAAGATACCGTGGTTGCCATAGTCTGCACCCATGAGGGCCGGGACCATGCACTGGAGGTTGCCCGCATTTTTCGTGAAGCCGGCATCCGTTCAGAGATGGACCTCATGGAGCGGGGACTGGGTGCCCAGCTCGCCCATGCATCCAAAACCGCTGATTTTGCCATCGTGATTGGCCAGCGTGAAGCAGAATCCAAAAATGTGACCCTCAGGAACCTGCAGACCGGTGAGCAGAAGACACTGGATCCCAAATCAGCAATAGCCGAGGTGGCATCGCATGGTGCTTGCAGATGAGCTTGCCAAGCAGCAGCGCAGTATCAGTGTCGCAGAATTCTTTGAGAAGAACAAGCACCTCCTCGGTTTTGATTCCCCCACCCGCGGGGTAATCACCACCATAAAAGAAGCAGTGGACAATGCGCTGGACGCCTGCGAAGAGGCACAGGTGCTCCCGGATATTTTTATCAGCATCAAAAAAGTCTCAAACGATATTTTCAGGATTATCGTTGAGGACAACGGTCCTGGCATCGTACCTGCCCAGGTACCGTTTGTCTTTGGAAAACTCCTTTACGGCTCCCGGTTCCACCAGATACGGCAGACACGCGGGCAGCAGGGTATCGGGATCTCGGCAGCGGTGCTCTATGCCCAGCTCACCAGTGGTGTTCCGACCATGGTGATCTCCCGCACGGGCGCAAAGGAATCTGCCCACAAATTTGAGATCCAGATAAAGATCGAGACCAACGAACCTGATATAATCTCCCAGCAGCCGTTTGAGTGGGACCGGATCCACGGCACCCGCGTACAGATTGAATTCAAGAGTACGATGACGGCAAAGAAAAAACTTCTCGAGTATCTCAAGTATACTTCAATCGTGAATCCCCACGCACGGTTCCGGGTGGAGCTTGACGATGAAGCGTTCACGTTCGAGCGCGTGAGCCAGGAAGTCATAACCTGCCCTGTCGCAGTCAAGCCTCACCCGCACGGGATCGAGTTCGGACAACTGAAAAGGATGGCTGTGGCACGTGACCAGAAACTTGCCGATTTCCTGATGGAAAATTTCAGCCGGGTCGGGAAAAAGACTGCACAGGATATGTGCGATAAGTCCGGCTTGAAGGGCACGGTTAAAGTGTCGGGACTTTCCGCAGATCACCTCAAGGCGCTCCTTGCTGCCATGCAGGAAATTTCTGTGCCACCTCCGCTCACCACCCAGTGCCTCTCGCCCATAGGGGAGGAATTGATCCGGCGCGGGCTGGACAAAGAGTTCCAGATGGACTTTGTCACGGCACGTACCCGGCCGGCTTCAGTCTTCTCCGGGCACTCGTTCGTAGTGGAAGCGGCGATTGGTTACGGGGGAAGACTTCCCCCGGAAGGGAATGCCATCATCCTCCGCTTTGCCAACCGCGTCCCGCTCATGTACCAGCAGGGTGCCTGCGCAATCACAACCTGTATCGCAGGTGTCAACTGGAAGTTGTATAACATCTCCCAGCAGGGGCTCCCGACGGGACCTATTCTTATCCTTGTTCATGTTGCTTCCACAAATGTGCCATTCACCAGCGAGAGCAAGGATGCGATCGCCAGCATTCCGGAGAT
>PLLR01000089.1:0-480 GCA_003141335.1 Methanoregula sp.
TTCATGTGCAACGCAAGAAGGAATGCTCCGATCTGCGCCTGCGATGCTCCCCCATCCATTATCGTCCTCATCACATCGGCAGCTTCCGGGGCGGTAAGATCCTGCCGTCCTGCAAGTTTTGTGAGCGTCTCTTTAAACATCATGATGCCCCCCGGTTCCGGCAAGGAAATTTTGTATAATCAGATCGCCTTCCTGCGACAGGACACTCTCCGGGTGGAACTGGACACCTTCGATCGGGTACCGGGTATGCCGGACCCCCATCACGTACTGGTCGTCGAGGCTGGTAGCAGAAACATGCAGATCCGCAGGCAGGGAGTCTTCACGGGCAACCAGCGAGTGGTACCGTGTCGCGGTAAATGGTGATGGTATTCCGGTAAAAACCCCTTGCCCGTCGTGCCGGATTGCTGAGGTCTTGCCATGCATCAGGTGCTGTGCCCTGACGACTTCCCCCCCAAAAGCTGTGCAGATCGCCTGGTGCCC
>PLLR01000089.1:497-2150 GCA_003141335.1 Methanoregula sp.
CCGACCTGCTGGTACAGGTTGAAGGTGAAACTGTCGTAGCAGTCCACGATCAGGACTTTCATGACGACACCCCGGCCCGTTCGATCGCCCGCAGCATCGCTGATGCCTTGCTCTCGGTCTCCTTCCATTCATTCTCCGGTACCGAATCGGCGACAATCCCCGCTCCCACCTGCACGTATGCCCGTCCATTGCGGACAATTACGGTACGGATCGCAATCGCAAACTCGAGATTCCGGTCAAATCCGATATACCCGACAGCCCCGGCATAGAGCCCGCGATTCTGCGTCTCTTCCTCGCTGATGATCTGCATCGCCCGGATCTTCGGTGCGCCTGATACGGTGCCGGCCGGAAAACAGGATTTGAAGGCATCATAACAATCAAGATTGTCTCTGAGCATGCCATTGACCGTGGAGACAATGTGCTGGACATGGGAGAACTTCTCAATACCCATGAATTCTCCGACTTCAACAGAACCGAACCGGCATACCCGTCCGAGATCGTTTCTCGCGAGATCGACGAGCATCGTGTGCTCGGCCCGCTCTTTGGGATCTTCCAGAAGCTCCTGTGCGAGTTGTGCGTCCTCAGAAGAATTGCGTCCCCGGGGGCGGGTGCCGGCGATTGGCACGGTTGTTACCCGCCGCCTCTCCACCCGGACGAGCATCTCCGGGCTCGCCCCGATCACCTGCTCGCTGCCAAAATCGAGATAATACATATACGGGCTCGGGTTGATCTCCCGGAGCGCAGCATAGATCGCGAACGGATCGTTTTTTACCGCACACTCCATCCTGCGCGAGATCACTGCCTGAAAGATATCCCCCGCGACAATGTACCCCTTCACTCGTTTTACGGATCGCTCAAATGCTTCCTGCGATACTGACGGGATATACTCCGGCTTTTTACCGCTCGCCTGCTTCAGCGTTGCATTCGCACTCTTACCCGAAGCAAGGCATGCAATATGATCACCCAGCGCCCGGATCTTCGCAACGCTCTGTTCATATTCTTCTTTCAGATCGGATTCGTAGGTGAGGAACGGGCTGGAAAAGATGAAGAGTTTCCGTTCAGCGTGATCGAAGACTATGCAGTCCTTGGTGAGCATGAAACTGGCATCATGATCTCCACAAGCACGGTTCCTGACAGATGGTGGGCTGCCGTTGTGCCCCTCGCGTACTTTCTCAAAGAGGGAGTACACGCAGTCGTACGCGAAGTAGCCCACCATGCCACCGAAGAACCGGGGCGCCTTTACGTTCACATAGCAGAAACGTGAGAGGATAGACTTGATCTTGTCAACCGGTGTTTCACCCTCAGGTTCTTTTGCAATTGCAGTAAAGCGCTCATTGCCCCGTACGTCCACAGTCTTACCTATCGTGACCACGAACTCGGGATCGATCCCGATATAGGAGTAGCGGGCGATCTTTTCGCTCCCCTCCATCGATTCTAGCAGGAACCCGCTGCCATTCCGGGTCCCGGTGTATACATCCAGCGGTGAGATGTCCGGCAAAGGCAGCTCGGCACAGAGCGGGATGATCAGCGGTTTTGGCTGATCCTTTACTGCAGTCAGGTATTCCTTCAGTCCAAGATTAAAATTCAGTTGCTGTTTCATGCGAGCAGTTTCCATCTCATTGGCATCACCGTACCATCAGCTGCCGATTCCCT
>PLLR01000089.1:2204-12671 GCA_003141335.1 Methanoregula sp.
GAAAAAAAATGCTCAGGAGATCAGGTTCAGAAAAGAAACCGAAATAAGAAAATGAAGGTTCTGTTCAATGGATCTTTGACCTTTCGACGCTGACCGATGCTGAGAACGTGAACTATACGCAGGAAAAACATTACTTCTGGTTCGGGGAGGTGGGGATGGTCAGTATTCTGGCGGGGAGCATCGCAGTCCCTGCCGGGATCTGGTTTGCAGGACAGACCGAGATCTCGCTGGCATTTATTGGCACTGCGGTTCTGTTCCTACCACTCTTCGTGTTCATACCTAAGCTGATGCAACGGTGCATGAAGGCAGACACGAATGTGGTCATCGATGCATTCGGGAAGAATGAGCAGGTCAAAAAAGTATTCTGGACCTTATTCGTAGCGATGGCTGGACTGGTGATAGCGCGGGTTGTGGACCCGGTGACAGCTCAGCAGGTAGTTGGGATGATTACGGGGATGGGGGGGTGAGACGATTTCCCTCCTTATTTACTCTTCGTCGGAGAGACCGGGAATCCGGGGGTCTGAACCTTGAGGGAAAATAAGCCCATTTTAGGCTCTTTTCCTCCCTACAGTATGCCGGTCAATACCGGAAAACCCTGAAATATCCCCCTTTTTTGTTCCTGTGGAGAATAAGCCTAAATCTCGCTCTGTTTGTTAAAATACGACAGGAATGCGCCTCTCCAAAAGCCCGCCAAAGGCCCTTAAATCGATGTGAATTTTGCCACCTGGTTTAGCCCATCCGGACCCCGGAAAGGCTGCCAGAATGCGAATATGAGAGTCGATTTTCCGACGGAGGTGTAAAAAATTGATCTTAGCCGATTTTGTGACACGACCAAAGTATTAATTTGTCTAAGAGTCATGTAAGACACAATTCAGGTTTTTAAAGATTATATCACGATATCCCACATGTAATTTATATCAAATATAATAATCGGGGGTGTCTTTCTTATGAATGGTTAAATAGGAAGTTGATTGAGCAGAAATTACCAGAGGCAATAATCATTGTGGAATAGATTTTCATTCAAAAGAAAAATAAATGACAAAGAACTTGGTATAGGGCAGATTGATGCCGACCCACTTCGAGATGAACTCTACAGCGGGGACCATCTGGCTCAGCATGCAAAGGAGACTGCCTGTTTGTACAGGATAGATACCAGAAAAGGGGATGATCGCCTCCTTCCACGACTTGCTGATAACGAGAAGATCCTGCTGGAAACTCACGAACTGCTGAACGCCGCCATCGAGGCGGACCGGCAGATTGCTCCTGCAGGTGAATGGCTTTTAGATAATTTCTACCTTGTAGAAGAACAGATACGGACTGCTCGTCGCCATCTCCCTGAAGAGTACAGTAAAGAACTTCCTCACCTGGTAAATGGACCGCTTGAAGGATTTCCCCGGGTGTACCATCTCGCCAGAGAATTAATTGCTCATAGCGACGGGAGGATTGATACTGAGATCCTCTTTGGTTTTATCGATGCATATCAGAGTGTCACTCCTCTTCTGCTCGGAGAACTCTGGGCCATCCCAATCATGTTCAGGCTCTCTTTGATAGAGAATCTGCGCAGGATTGCTGATATTATCGCAGCAAACAGACGTGACCGCGACTCTGCAAACCATTGGGTGGACCGGATAACAGACGTTGCCAGGGAAGACCCTAAGAGTCTGATCCTGGTTATCGCAGATATGGCACGGTCAGATCCACCCATGACCAGCACTTTTGTTGCGGAAATAGCACGACAATTACAGGGACGGTCAGGAGCACTCTTATTTCCCCTCACCTGGATAGAACAGAGACTATCTGAGAGTAACCTGACTGTTGAGCAGATGATCCATGCAGATACACAGGCCCAGGCTGCTGATCAGGTATCTATCGGGAACAGCATAGGCAGCCTTCGTCTCCTTGATAAGATAGACTGGCGTGAGTTTGTCGAGCGGCTGAGTCTTGTCGAGCAGACCCTTCGAAGTGATCCTGCAGATGAATATGCAGCGATGGACTTTGAAACCCGCGACCGGTACAGGCATGTGGTTGAGGAGATAGCAAAAAAGGGAGGGTTCTGCGAAGGTGATGTTGCAAGAAAAGCGGTGGAACTTGCCAATGAGAGTCGGGGTAGGAAGGACAGAAAAATCCGGGCATCTCATGTAGGCTATTATCTGATAGTCGAAGGAAGAGACGCTCTTGAAGAAGCACTCTCATTTCATCCTTCTTTTATGGATCAGATCAAAAGATCAGGATACACTCATCTCCTTCCCCAGTATTTCTGCGGGATCCTGTTCATAACTCTCATTGTGGCTTTTTTTGGGTATACAAGGCTTATCGCCTACGACTGGTTTGTTGCTCTGCCCCTCCTGGTTCTTCTCCTGTTTCCGGTTAGTCAGGGTGCAATAGCAGTTATTAACTGGTTTATTACTCTTCTGCTCACCCCTGATTCGCTCCCGAAGATGGACTATTCAAAAGGAATACCAAGGGAGCGAAGAACCATAGTCGTAATCCCGACAGTCCTCTCAGGATCTGGAGATGTTCAGGGACTCCTGGATTCACTTGAGATCCGGTATATAGCGAATCGGGACGATAACCTGTTCTTTGCCTTGCTGACTGATCTTCGGAACGCACATGCTCAGGAACTGCCTGGAGATACGGAGATAGTTGATCTGCTTGCTGCCGGGATTGAAAATCTGAACGCGAGATACCAGAGCGGGAAGCCGGGAGCCTTCTTCCTCATGCACCGGAATCGGACCTGGAATGCGGGTGAAGGGGTCTGGATGGGGTATGAGAGGAAAAGAGGGATCCTCGAGGCATTCAGTACCCTCTTATCTGACAAAGGGGAAAACCCGTTCTCGCGTATAGTTGGCAATCAGGAGATCCTGACCGATATCAAATATGTGATAACTCTTGATACAGACACACAACTCCCACGGAATAGTGCGAGAAGACTTATCGGTGCGATCACTCACCCACTAAACCGACCAGTATTAGATCCGGTAACCCGGGTGATCAGGGAAGGATATGGAGTTCTCCAGCCCCGTGTCGCTCTCTCTTTGTCAGAATCAGGAATTTCCCGGTTTGCATCAATATTTGGGGGTGAGCAGGGTATTGATCCCTACACCCGTGCAGTATCCGATGTGTACCAGGATGCCTTTCATGAAGGATCATTTATTGGAAAAGGGATCTATGATCTCGAAGTCTTCTCACGATCAGTTGAGGGGCGGTTTCCTGAAAACCTCATTTTAAGTCATGATCTGCTGGAGGGATGTTATGCCAGGACAGGCCTTGTCAGTGATATACAGGTCTTTGAGGAGTATCCGGTCAGTTATCTTGCTGCTAGCAGACGAAGGCACCGATGGATCAGAGGCGACTGGCAGATATTACCATGGCTGCTTCCGTCCGTCCCGGACAACTCTTCAAAAAAGCAGAGAAATCCGCTCTCACTCCTCTCACGATGGAAGATCTTTGACAACCTGAGAAGAAGCCTCGTAGCGCCTGCAACATTTCTCCTTCTCATCATATCATGGACCGGTCTTAAGGATCCTCTCTTCTGGACCGCCTATATCGCATCGCTTTACCTGATTCCCCCGATAATTATTACCGGTTGGAAGGGTATAAGAAAGCCCGCAGAACAGACCTGGATGCTGCACCTCCATGATATGCCCAGAGTTATCCAGGGTCAGTTAGCAGTACCTCTTGTTACCCTGGCCTTCCTCCCGTATGAAGCATATATTTCCCTTGATGCAGTACTTCGATCTTGCTGGCGGATGGTAGTTTCTCATCGTAATCTTTTAGAATGGACTACCCATCAGGAGGCTGGACGGACGGGAAACTACGACCTTCCGGGATCATACCGGATTATGTGGCCGGCACCGGTAATCGGGGCAGCATTACTCCTTGGACTGGTTCTCAACCGCCCATTTACCTCTCTTGCTATCGCCTTGTTTGCTCTTGCATGGACCCTTTCCCCAGCCATCGCATGGTGGATAAGCCAGCCAATAAGAACCCAGACCACCAGTCTTACCCTCGGGCAGGAACGTTTTTTACTGGGTATCGCACGACGAACCTGGCGTTTCTTTGAAACCTTTGTCACTGCTGAAGATCATTATCTTCCACCCGACAACTATCAGGAGCAGCCGGTTCGGGCTATTGCCTCCCGCACATCCCCGACAGATATCGGACTCTCACTTCTCGCAAGTCTTACCGCTTACGACTTTGGGTATATTCCGACGAGTGAACTGATTGAGCGGACTCAAAAGACCGTGACTACCATGGGGCAGCTGAAGAGATTTCGGGGTCATTTTTACAACTGGTATAATACCATCACCCTGGAGCCGCTCCTCCCGCGATATATCTCCACCGTCGACAGTGGCAACCTTGTCGGAGATCTGCTCGTATTGAGGCAGGGACTTTATGAACTCCCTTGTTATCAGGTCCTTTCGAAGAGATTTGCAGACGGTTTATCAGATACACTCTCACTCCTCTCTGATGCTATAGATGCTACCACAGAAGAGAATAAGGGAGTGGTGCCGAGATCTGTCCAGTCAAAGATTGCAGATCTTAAAGACGGTGCAGCCCGGATGCCAGGCTCGACAATCGAAGCCTGGAGACAGCTCTCATATCTTGACGGGATTGCATCAGAAGTACTGGCTGCACTCAATACCCATCCGGATGATGAAGTCAGATGGTGGGCTGCTGCGACAAAACGACAGATCGAGACTCATGTAAAGGATTTTAAAACCTTTACTTCATGGGAATCCACAGGTAGTCCTCCTGATACTATCTGGAATGAGGTTCCACAGGATCTGACACCGTATCTCTCTCTGATCTGCAGAAAGCTTGAGACGCTGAATAATCAGATCCCATCTATCAGAGATATCGCTGACATAAGGCAGGATCTTCATATACAGATTGGTCCGCTGCTGGAATGGCTTGACACTCCCCGGGAAACGAACGGTGTCTCCGGTTCAGGTCATCACTGGCTGATTCGGACTCTTGAAGAGTTGAGAACTTCAAGCGAGCGGGCAGAAGAACTCATCATGTCGATATCGCTCCTTGCAGATCAGTGTAGTGCATTTACCACGATCGAGTATGAATTCCTGTATGATCGGGCTAGTAATCTCCTCTCAATCGGATATAATGCGACTGATCTCAGGCGGGATGCCAGTTATTATGACCTGCTTGCATCAGAGGCACGAATCACTAGCTTTATCGGCATAGCTCATGGTCAGCTTCCGCAGGAGCACTGGTTCGCGTTAGGGCGGCTGCTCACTACTATCGGAAGTGGGAAGCCCACCCTTATCTCATGGAGTGGATCTATGTTCGAATACCTGATGCCACTCCTCGTGATGCCAACCTATGAGAATACCCTTCTCGATCGCACATATCGTGCAGTAGTAGCCAGACAGATCGAGTATGGCCGCAAACGGGGTGTTCCCTGGGGAATATCAGAATCCGGGTATAATATCATTGATACAAACATGGACTACCAGTACCGGGCATTTGGAGTTCCAGGCCTTGGGTTCAAGCGTGGACTTGCCGAGGACCTGGTCATTGCTCCTTATGCTGCGGTGATGGGACTGATGGTTAATCCGGCTTTGGCCTGTATAAATCTCGAGCAGATGGAATCTCTGGGGTATGCAGGAGATTATGGATTTTATGAAGCCGTAGATTTCACCCCGTACCGGGTGCCTCCAGGCCAGAAACACATGGTAGTACAGTCATTCATGGCACATCACCAGGGAATGGCTCTGCTCTCTCTCGCCTATGTACTTTTACATCGTCCTATGCAGAGGAGATTTGAATCTGATCCAAGTCTTCAGGCAACCGTGATGCTGCTCCAGGAGAAGATGCCCAGGAACACACCGTTCTATCCGCATACCGGTGAGGTACAGGGAGTCCATAAAAATACCGAAGACTCAGGATCCCTGAAGCGGATCTTCAAAACCGCAAATACTCCACGACCTGAGGTGCATCTCCTCTCGAACGGCAGGTACCATGTTATGGTGAGCAACAGCGGATCAGGGTATAGCAGATGGAACAATCTTGCCGTGACCAGATGGCGGGAGGATCCAACTGCAGACAGCAGTGGTACCTTCTGTTATATCAGAGAACTGGGGAGTGGGGAGTTCTGGTCGAACGGGTATCAGCCCACCAGAAAGAGACCTGATACCTATCAGACGATCTTTCAGCAGGCTCGTGCTGAATTTTGGCGAAGGGACCGGGAGTTTGATACCCGTACTGAGATTATTGTCTCCCCTGAAGACGATGTGGAACTGCGAAGGATACGAGTGACAAACCGGTCATGGACACGACGGACAATAGAGTTTACCAGCTATGCTGAAGTGGTGCTGGCACCTCAGGCCTCAGATGAAACCCATCCGGCCTTTAGCAACCTGTTCGTCCAGACTGAACTGGTACGGGAGAAAAATGCAATCCTCGCGACGAGAAGACCACGTTCAGACGATGATCATCCCCCCTGGATGCTTCATCTGATGACCGTTCACGGCACGCAGGTAAGAAATATATCATTTGAGACAGACAGGTCAAAATTTATCGGACGTGGAAATTCACTCTCAAGACCGGTTGCCATGACCGATTCTTCAACTCTTTCTGATACTGCGGGTTCAGTTCTCGATCCGATGGTTGCTATCAGATGTACCATTACCTTAGATCCGCAGGAGACAGCGGGTGTGAATATCTTTACCGGAGTCAGTGAGAGTCGTGATGGATCAGTTGCACTGATCGAGAAGTACTATGACAGATACATCGCTGACCGGGTCTCAGAGCTGGCTGGGACTCATGCTCAGGTTATGCTCAGACAACTGAACGCGACTGAGCGGGATGCACAGTTGTTTTGTACACTCGCCTCCTCGGTCATCTATGCAAATCCCTCCCGGCGGGCAGGCCAGAATGTACTTCTGAAGAACAGCCGGGGTCAGTCAGGTCTCTGGGGGTATGGAATCTCAGGAGACATCCCGATAGTGCTGGTGAGGATACAGAACAGGAATCGGATCAGTCTTATCAAAGAGATGGTGCAGGCTCATGCATACTGGCGGATGAAGGGACTGATTGTCGATTTAGTGATCTGGAATGAGGATCAGTCAGGATATCGGCAGGAACTGCAGGATGAGATCATGCATCAGATGCCCCAGGGTTCTGATTCACTGTTATTAAACCAGAAAGGAGGGATTTTTATCAGGCGTCTTGAACAGATGTCAGATGAGGATCGTATCCTTATACAGACCGTGGCAAGGGCGATTATTTCAGACCGTGGGGGTACGCTGGCCGAGCAGATGGAAAGGGCAGGCTGGAATGAGATTGCCGTCCCACGTCTGCTCCCCACCCGGTCACCGTATCCTGAACCGAAAGCCGGTCCCGGTAAGACGGGCGAAGGACTTCTCTATTTCAATGGCACCGGTGGATTTTCTCAGGATGGCAGGGAGTATGTCATCATCACGGGAAACGGGAGGGTAACTCCCGCACCATGGGTGAACGTCCTCGCGAACGAGAACTTCGGGACGGTCGTATCAGAGAATGGCAGTGCCTATACCTGGAGTGAGAATGCTCATGAGTTCAGACTGACGCCCTGGATGAACGATCCGGTTCTGGATCTCTCTGGTGAGGCTCTTTATATCAGGGATGAAGAGACCGGCAAATTCTGGTCTCCTACCGCATTGCCTGTACGAGGGGCAAATCAGTACGTGACCAGACATGGGTTTGGGTATTCTGTCTTTGAGTATTGCGAGCATGGGATAAGCACCGAACTGACCGTATCTGTCTCCATCGACTGTCCGGTGAAATTCATGTCTCTTCGGATCAGGAACAGATCGGGTCGTAGCAGACTCCTGTCTGTCACCGGATATGTAGAATGGGTTCTCGGTGAACTCAGGTCGAGATCACTGCTCCATGTGATCACTGAAATTGATCAGATATCCGGAGCAATTTTTGCTAAAAATCCATATAATAATGAATTTCCCGGGAGAGTAGCGTTTCTTGATTCTAATATAATAAATCGGACTGTAACCGGTGACCGGTATGAGTTTATCGGACGGAACGGATCGCTCGACAAACCTGCAGCGATGGAGCAGATCAGACTCTCAAATAAAGTCGGAGCTGGCCTTGATCCGTGTGCTGCGATGCAGATCCTCTGTAGACTTACTGACGGGGAAGAACGTGAGATTATATTTACCCTTGGTGTCGGACGGGATATCGATGATGCAAGAAATCTTGTTTTACAAAACCGTGGAGTAGGATCTGCACGTAAAGCACTCAAAGCAGTAAAAGAATACTGGAGCCGGACGCTTGGTGCAGTTAAAATTACAACACCTGACCCGTCTGTGGATCTGCTCGTCAACGGATGGCTTCTTTATCAGACAATTGCCTCCCGGCTATGGGCACGTTCCGGATTTTATCAGTCAGGAGGGGCGTTTGGATTTCGGGATCAGCTGCAGGATGTGATGGCACTTATCCACTCCAGACCTGAACTGACGAGAAAACAACTTCTCCTCTGTGCAGGACACCAGTTTGTTGAAGGTGATGTCCAGCACTGGTGGCACCCGCCATTGAACAGAGGGGTGAGGACCCACTGCTCTGACGACTACTTATGGCTCCCGTTCGCTACCTGCAGATATGTGCTCAGCACCCGCGATACCGGGGTTCTGGATGAGGAGATTCCGTTTCTCGAAGGGCGAAAGGTGCTCCCTGAAGAGGACTCGTACTTTGATCTGCCGAACCAGTCAGCAACTTCCGGAACCCTGTATGAACACTGTATACGAGCTATTCGGTGGGGATTGAAGTTCGGGAAGCATGGTCTTCCTCTGATGGGTACCGGCGACTGGAACGATGGGATGAATCTTGTCGGTGCAGAGGGTAAGGGAGAGAGTGTATGGCTGGGATTTTTCCTCTTTGACCTTCTTATGCGGTTTCGTGAGATCGCAGAGCTCCACAGTGATCCCTCTTTTGCAGAATTCTGCAGAGTGAACGCTGAGCGGATACGGGAGAATCTGGAGAGAGATGGATGGGACGGAGGATGGTACCGTCGTGCTTATTTTGATTCAGGTCAACCACTTGGATCTTCTCTAAACCCTGAGTGTATGATAGATTCTATTGCGCAGAGTTGGGCGGTTCTATCAGGAGCTGCTTCAGACGAGCGGGCAATAACTGCTATGGAGGCAGTACATGAGCACCTCATCTTACATGATGACCGGCTGATAACCCTCCTCACCCCGCCATTTGACACCGCTCCAATTAATCCCGGGTATATCAAAGGATATGTCCCAGGGGTCCGGGAGAACGGGGGGCAATTTTCCCATGCTGCTATCTGGGTTGTGATGGCTTTTGCCGCTCTGAAGGATCTTCAGCGAACGTGGGATCTGTTGCCGTTCTTAAGTCCGATCCACCATAGCAGAACGCCTGAGGATGTCAGGAAGTACCGGGTCGAGCCGTATGTTATCGCTTCTGATATCTATGCTGCCCCTCCCCATACCGGACAGGGTGGCTGGACCTGGTATACCGGGTCAGCAGGATGGATGTATACGCTCATCCTCGAATCGCTCCTCGGGGTGCGGCTATCAGGGGATCTAATCAGGTTCGAGCCCTGTATCCCGGTGATGTGGAGATCATATCAGATTGATTATCGATACCGGTCCACGATATATCATATCGTAGTTCAGAATTCCGGTACGGGATCAGGTGTCAGATCCGTTGTCGTTGATGGGATTGATCAGGCTGATAAGAATATTCATCTGGTAGATGATCGGGGAGATCACCAGGTAGTGGTGGAACTTGGGGTGTGAGGAGAATCATAAGAGGATTTTAAAATAACATGATCAAATTCGTGGTTAGCTAAAATTTTGACCGGATCCATTATTCATCAGGAGATCCTTGGTTGGATGACTCCAGCTTCAGTCTATCACAACGAAATCAATTTTAACAAAGACCGAAAACATATCCAAAGCGGACATAAACTCCGGTACAGCAAACCAGACCAGCCGCGGCCATTTAAGATTCCCGGCGGGTTGGCGGGGATCTGGATTGTTGGGGGTCTTGGAGGAATTGGCGTTGTTCTCGCATTTATTGTAGGCCTTATGCTCCCGCCGATTTTCCCGAATGCCCCGATCTATGTCGGTTCGGTGCTGCTGGGGACATTCCTGCTTGCAGTGCCTCCTCTTGTCTTTATGAGATTCAAAAAACCGTCATGGACCACAAATGCACAATCCGCGGAGATGAAACCGGAATAAAAGGACAACGACAGCCCGGTCCGGGAACCCGGGCAACAATTTTTCAGGCCCAAACCCGGCTCGATTGTGCACAATTCAACGAGAACCTACGCGATCGTCTGTTTAGCATTGTCATCTTTTTTGTACAGGTACCTGCTGGAACAGAACACCGGTCTGTCGGACTCCCGCCCAGATTACATTCTTCGATACTGTCATTTTCATGTATTTGACATACGATAAAATACGCCCAAATCAGGCTCCGTTT